>DATJAY010000021.1 GCA_035515795.1 Candidatus Acidiferrales bacterium
GAAGGCATATTGCCTACGCGTTACGCACCCGTGCGCCAGTGACACTAACGTATTGCTACACTAGTGCCCCTCGACTTGCATGTGTTAGGCACGCCGCCAGCGTTCGTCCTGAGCCAGGATCAAACTCTCCGTGGTAAAAAAACTTCTGAGCCATAGGCCCATCAGCTTTTCGCTGAGAGTTCGCCTGACAGTGTTTCTGTTTGTCAAGGCTGAACCTTAAAATCAAATTGACTTCTCGCTGTGCACAGACTTGTCAAAGAACTCTTTCAACAGATAGAAAAAAATCGCCCCCAAGAACTCATGAGGGCGCTTAGCAATCAAACTTTTTCAAAAACTGTTACGACAAAAAGTCGTTCAAAGCGTTAAAATATATACTACATATCCCGAAAAGTCAAGCACAAATGCCGTTTATTTTGAATATTTGTTTAGGTGCCTATGCACCTCGGTAGGTAGGAATTTCCTGCAACGGGTAATAATTTCAGGACAACTTTTCACGGCAGGATTCATTACAATAATCTAGTGCTGATTGGAAGCATGAAAATAAATTTTTCGAAACCCATTCCCCGCTCTTTGCCAGTTATACGAGCGGCATGTGTATTGCACCTAATAAAATTGAGATTTCAAGTTGAGTGATCAAATGGAAACAATAGAAAGAAGTTTTGTCATTGAAAAGGGACAGGTTAAGATTCCGTCTTACACTGTAAGGTTCCGGAGGAACTTTGCACCTTCTGGCACATCGGATGCGCAAATGAAATTTGTCGTCTCTCACAACAGCATCAATGCAAAATTGGTTAACAAAGATCCGATTGCCGCACTGAGATTTGAGATCGAATTTAAAGACAAGTTTGTTTATAGACCAATCACTTTCAGCCATCGCATTCAAAGTCTCAACAGTTACATAAATTTTCAGGACACTTTTTTGACGATCGTTATTCTCGACATCGACGGCAAAGGAATTCCGACGGGTGACGATACGATCGCAAATATCCCGATCGATGATCGGCAAGATTTTCAAGTGACCGGAGCTTATGCCTCAACGCGCACAACCGGGATAAAGGAAATTGAATATACCGTTGTCAACGAAACTGACGAAAATTTTATTACGCTTGAACAAAATGATCCAAACCCATTCAACACAAGCACAAACATTGAATTCTGGATCGCAGAAGACGCTGAGGTGAAAGTTGTGATGTACGATGTCGGCGGAGCCTTGGTGCGTACCCTTCTCGATTCACAGCTTAGATCGGGGACACATGAAGTGGAATGGGATGGAAAAGATGACAGCGGGAATCCTGCCGAGTCCGGAATTTACCTTTGCAAGCTTTATGCCGGGGTCTACAGCGTAACTAAAAAGATGCTATGCCTTAAATAAGTTTCCCTCCAAGCCAACGCTCAACAAAGGGGTACGAACTCGGAAATCGTACCCCTTTTTCATTTTGCGTTAAGAAAAATACCTTATGACATCCCATCTCATGCCAAGTAAGATTTTCCTTTCGGCCGTAATAATTTCACGAGGCTTTTATTGCCAAGATCCATGTCGTGGATGGAAACCGATTTAGAGAACGGGTTTCTCATAAGTCGAGTGCGAGGTTGCCCGGAAACGAAAGTGGCATATACGTTGCATGATTTAGAGAAACAACAGAAAGGTGTGTCCCAATGGAAAGACTAATGAAGGATGTTATTGCTGAAAACACAATTGCCGAGGTTTCCTCACATTCCTTGAAATCGGGGACAAGTTTGGCGTCAACCGAAGACTCCGATGCCAAACTCAGTTTCGTGGCCTCCCGCAACAGTATTGACGTAAAATTAATTAATCAAGAACCGGTATCCGCTTTAAGATTTGAGATCGAATTTAATAGCAAGTTTGTTTTCCGACCGATCACTCTCATCCCGCGCATTCAAAATCTCAATAGCAACATAAACTTCCAGGATAGTTCTCTGAAGGTTGTGATTCTTGATATTGATGGGAAGGGAATTCCAATAGGTGCAGGCACGATTGCCAGCATACCTATTAAGAACCAACAAGAGTTTCAAGTGACCGGGGCATACGCGTCGTCACGAACCGCAGGGACAAAACAAATTCCTTACAGCATTGTCAATGACGAAGATGAGGATCTCATTTCCCCGCAGCAAAACAATCTAGATTCATTCGGCATTGGGTACTAAGCGTAGTTGCAAGTTGCAGTTAATGTTTGCGAGAAAGATGTAAATGGGGTTCGTTTTGCAGGAGCCGAACGTTGAGAAATAAAAATCACCCTGGCAGGTTGTTCGGCTAAGCCAATGTTCAACAAAGTGGTACGACTTCTAGTTTCGTACCACTTTGCTGTTTTTGCCGGAGCTATTCGATTTCAAAACTCCGACGGGCCCTTAAGTTCTTAAGGCTCTAGCACTCCGGTGAATGTATTTGACCAATCCCCGTTGTCAGTATTTCTTCCGTTGACGGTGACCGTTACAGAGAAATTTATCGTATACGGAACGTTCTCCGATCCGTAAACGGCAAGAGCAAAGTCCGTGCTTCCCGCGCCGCGCGTCAGGTAGTCGCCCAATATTCCGGGTAAGCCATCCGCACTGATTTTCCAGGTCAATCCCGAATTATTTGGAGGTGCCTCAGCATCGACGGTTGCTGTTATGACTGTTCCAGATTCAAGCGGATTCCCAAATCTATCTGATATGTGGACCATAACAATTACAGTCGATCCGCCGCTGTGAATATACACAGGACTAATGGACAATGAATCATTAAACAGAATTGGTCCCGCCGTTGCCGAGAGGCATACGAGGCCACTGTCGACTACGATGCTTCCGTTCTCGCCGTTCGTGAATGATTTGGCATAGACATAACCCGTCCCCGCTCCCTGATAAGTCGGATCGCCAGCAAAATTGCCATCGAGTAGAGGTAGCAGTGGATCTGTCGGACCTCCGAACACAGCAGGATCGAGACCGTAAGCATGGGCGAGTGGCTTACCGCTATAGAGGGTCGCGTTTGTATGACCGGATGCGTCGGTCTGTCCAGCTGCAGTCATGACACCACCAACGGGATTGCCATGCCCATCACCTGTGGTGAAGTAAACGGCAGTGCCTGGTGCTACCGGATTTCCATACTTATCTCCCGCCTGTGCTGTGAAGACATCGGTCCTTTCTGACCAATCATATCCGGCAAAATTCAATTTCTGCACGTTGAGCTCGAAGTGCGCCTGGTCAGGCAAACCGCCGTCTATGGTAATCAGCACCGGCGAAGATTGAACTGTCGCGCCCGTTGAAAGCGTCAGCTTCGCAAATAGCTGAACGGTGCCTGCAACAGTTCCGCTGTTCATGGTCGTGTATACCTGTCCAGACCCGTCTGTAATGCCATAGGTAGGCGTGACGTAAGCGCCGGTTTGCGGATCACCTGTAACCGGAATTCCGGTCGGCACGAAGACCACTGTGTCCCGGTGGTTGATATCGATGGGGAATCCCAAACTATCTAAGACCTGCCAGGTCAATACACTCGTTTCATTTCTTCCAACCCCGTGGATTGAAATCTCCTGGTGAGTTATGCTCACCAGCGAAATGGACCGCGCAATGCCTCTGGCCGTGCTGCTATCTCCACCGACAACGGTCGGTTTCGCGTTAAGAGCAACATTATCAGCAATGGTTTGACCAGCATTCACAGAGAAATTAATCAGGGTATCATCATAGCTGTTTAATCTAAACAACAGGGTCCCGGACACGGAAGACAATCCCTGCAGGTTCAGATCAAATGAATAGTATCCGCTATAAGATGTCGTAGTGCTATCCACCTTTATCGGCGTCGTTAGGTAAACAGACACCCCCTTGATCGGCAGGGCGCTATGGCTGTCTGTAACGTAGCCGGTGAGATGGGATGTAGTCAAACCATTATCTATTGAAACCAGAATATTACCGAGGTTGTTTGCTCCCAGCACGAATGTGTGAATGAATTGGTAGACTTTGTATCCAGGTTCAGACACTGTCATGGTCGCAGTGATCGAATCCAAATCGAAAAGATTGACAGCGAGACTGAACGAACCATCAATAAAGGTCGTGGTTGAATCGAGAATGACAGACGACACCGATCGCTTGTGGGATTTGAGACTTGAAAAGAACTTCGAATTTGAACTCACAGTCCCGGTGAGCGCGACAATCACTTTTGCACCCGAAAGGACGTACCCGCTGAGACTATCGCGGACTCGGCCAGTGATGATAGCATAATTATAGTTCGAAGTCATAACGACGTTCTCCGTCAGTGATTGTCCGGAATTTATTGTAAAGTTCACCGACGCATCATTGTAGCCGGTCGATTTAAATGTCAGGGTCATTGGAGCAGAAGGAAGTCCCTGAAGGTTTGGATCAAACCTATAGGTACCGTCTCCAAGAGTTTTTGTGCTGTCGGTTCCTATAGTTGATGAAAGAACGACTGACACGCTTGGAATCGGCAGCCCTGTTCGGCTGTCTGTGACTAGACCCGAGAGGTGCGCAATAGTGGAACCCTTGTCAACCGAGAGAAAAATTGTTCCGACACTGTCCGTTCCACTTCTGAGCAGCAGTGAGTTTTGATTATACGTCTTAAACCCCGGTTTCGATATCGTCATCGACGTTTGCAGCGTGCTGAGCCCCTCAAGATTGATATAGATCGTGAATGCCCCATTCTGGAGGGTTGCCGCCGTATCGACTGCGCCAGGTAATGTTATAAGCACAGATGCACCCGAGAGAGGATATGTACTCGCACTGTCCTTGACCACACCGATAATTTTTGCATAAAAGGCGGGGTTGATATCAAGGACTATGGGAATGTTCATGTCACTCTTCACGTTTATGTTGCTATACGTTTTGGAAATGAACCCGGTGGCAGAAACAGTCAAAGTCACATTCACACCGACCGTGTCGGAGGTAATTTCTATGGGGGGAAGTTGAAAAGTCCCGTCGTTTCCGGTGTAAGTTGTGTCGACTGTGCCCCCATACCTTAGGATCACCGCTGCGCCCGTGACAGCAGCTGAAGTCAGGGAACTGGTGACAGTCCCAGATATAGCGGCAGACGTAGGCACAGTTGTCCCGACAATATTATTCTTCTTACATCCCCACTGAGAAATTATCATTGTAATACTGACAAGAAGCAGTGTACCGTATCGAAATTTCATGACAACCTCCGAATTATGATTCTGAATTTTGAATGTCGAATCCTAAATTCTCAATTCAAAACTTAAGATCTAAAATTACTTTCCCAGAGCTCTATTAATAGACGTGAGAATGTCGTCGAGATCGTATGGTTTGCTGACAAAATCTGAAGCCCCCTGCCGCAACGACTCGATTGCATTTTTCACGTCGGCGTAGGCCGTAAGCATAATTACTTTAGTTTCAGGGACATTCCCCTTGACAAACTTCAGAACTTCAAATCCATCCACTCTCGGCATTTTTATGTCCAGCAATATGACGTCGAATTTTTCTCTCCGCTCAATCTTCTTTCTTATCATCTCAATCGCTTCATCACCATCTCCCGCACTCTGAACATCAAATGCTTCCGCCTCCAATTCACTTGCAAGAAGGAATCTCAATGCGTCTTCATCGTCAACGATAAGGATTTGGGGTTTTGACATTAAGGCCTTCTCACTTTCCACTCTCCGAATCATATTGTTTGATTTTCTGATCAAGATCCTGCAGCTGCTGTTGGAACGACTTCATTGGCGGAGGACCGGATTTGCTAAGCTGATCATATCGCTCTTTCAACGTCGGCAGAATAGTCGCTCTCATTAAGATTATCAGTTCCTTGTTCTGAACCGTTGTATTATCGGAGCCTGTCAAGTACTTGATCCCAAATACCCACCAGGGTAGATCTTTTAGAACGGGAATTCCCTCGCGGAGTGAAGAGACATTTGAACTGTACAAGCCTCCGATCGTTGTCTGTTCTCCGTTCAAAAGCAAGACTTTTGTTCTCGCCTGTTCGGTATTTACTATCTGACCGGTTTGTTGGCTCCCACCCAGCGAGCTGTTTTGTAAATCCAATTCGAGGCTTATGAAGTCTATGCTATCCTGTGTAAACACTGTTGGGACAGCCCTCATTATTATTCCGGCATTTTGCATCTGCTGAACCGTGTTCCCCGCGAAGTCCTTGTTGGTCACAAAAAAGTTAACTCCCACTTGGACGTTGCCCTCTTCACCCGACCTTACCGTTACATTAGGACTAGCGAGAATTTTGCCCAAGTTTTCAGATTCTAAAAGGCCGAATAAAGCGGAGAGGGTTCCGAAATTGTTGACGTTGTATGCCCCTCCAACGTTCAGATCTCCATTAACGCTTGGTATTCCTTGCGTAACGGTGGCACCTGCATTTATCATGGCATTGGGAGTCGTGATCCCTCCCGCGCCGCCAAGCGCACTGAAATTGTTCCATGTACCTTGAATGACATAATTTATGTTTATGCCCCGTGAATTGAGTTTTGTAAGGTCGGCTTCAAAGAAAACGGCTTGTATGCTCACTTCTCTCGAATCTAGAGTCGGAGCTCCTGCAGGAAGGGCCGGTTTCTCTTCTTTGACAGTCACCTGCTGCTGTTGCTGCGGCTGGCCTGATATAACTTGTATATAGCTTTCGTACTCCTTGTACCACAGTCCATTAGTTCGCAGGATCGCTTCAAGCGCGTCGAGCCACTGCATCCTGTCGATGTCGACTCCAATGGGATTTGTATGATTATCCGGATCCACAATAATCTTGTTTAGGAACTTGCGGCTGTAACTATCCAGGATGGTAATCGCCTGATTAAACGGGGTAGTCGACGCAATACTTACCATTTGCTGGGGAGAAACATATTCATGCCGCAGTTCTTTTGGCACAGTATTGATTTGTGCTTCCGATTTTAATGGCCAAATAGAAACAACAATCAAAACAAGTAACAACTTTTTCATTTTCGTCCCTCTGTTACTTTCCGAATCTGACCTTCAGAGTCTGCCGGTCAATAATTCCGCCTTTGTTCAATGTAAACTCGGCTTCATTTTTATTAGCATCTATTTTTGTCAAATACCCAAGATATACTTCGTCTCCAACTCTGAGAATGTACCCCTTCCCGTTTTGATCGACGATAAAAATCTTGTCCGACATTACGGCTCTAAGATCTGATCTTTCGACGTCGACGAGACCTCGCAAATTCGGAGGTGGTTCGCTGGATATTAAGGGTTTAAGAAAATTCAGACCAACTCCAACCGTTTTGTAAAAAGTCTGATCAGGGCCCGTGGACTCAGACGTAATGCCAGCAGCTGACGAGTAATACGCATGGAGTTGCATAGTGAATGGAACGATCGTCGTCGGCTTCTCCTCTGTTTCCTCTCGCACCTCGTGACCGCTCAAGGTAAGATCCTCGATTTTATACAGCAGCCTCGCATGTTCGAGATACCAGATGAACTTAAAGAGATTTTCGTAGCTTGTTTCTCCCTTTAGATTATAGTCATTGTAACCGTACTTGTCGAACGACTTCGCACCTTGATAGAGCATGTCGAACTTCACGAATCCACTTGCATCCATTACTCTATTCAGATAAGCATAGGTAAGTGCGGTTGTGTCGTTTGTCGGAATCACCTTGAACTTCTTAGAATACTTAGACTTCATGTCGGCTAGTTTCTGTTGGGAATTTTTGAGCTCACTTTCGAGGGCGGGCCGTTCGCTGATTACGGCGTCGAGTTTTTTCCCTTCAGCGACAAATTTCGCCTTCTCCTTCGGTTGCACCACGCCGGTCAGATAAAATCCAACGCCGCCAATCACCGCCAGAAATGCCGCAAGAACTATCGTATTTCTTAGAGCATAAGACATTGCGCCCTCACTTTTCCACAAACTTCAGATCTATCTGGAAATCATAGACCATCTTACCACGTATATCGGCGACCGTGACCTTTTTCAATATAGAGCCGGGGTAAAGCATCGCAAATTGCGGAATTCGATCACGGTAAACCGCAAACCCCTCGATAGAATATGTATTGTCATTGATTTTGTGCAGGTCGGTCAACCAAATGCTCCCGACGTCCTGAACAGACTTTGAGAGAGAGCCGATAAGATTGGACCATCTTTCCGTATTTGGCAGGAGTTGGTCGAGAATATCCCCGGCGCTCGAGTATTTTGAGAATTGAGATTGCACATCAGCAATTTGTGAACGCAGCGCGTCAACCTCTGCTGCCTGCGCTCTCTTCACAACCACATCGGATTTGATTTTAGATATTTCGTTTTGGTTCAAGGCAAAGTTGTAAGTGAAATAGAATGTGGAGCCGAAAACAAATATCGACAGAACTAACCCGTGCCAGGCAAGCTTGAAAATCTTCTGACCTTCCAAGATCCTACGCGGCGTAAGATCCGCTACATAGTACGTGCGCGTCTTTCCGGTCGCCGCACGAACGGCACTCGCTATCGACGCTGCGTATTGCGGGACAAGATCCGAACCGCCGGCTGGAAGCTGCGAAGAATCGACCCTATAAAGCTGCAAGTAATCTACCTCAGCTCCAACGAGCAAGGATGAAAGAAATCCTTTTATGTCGAAGTTTTTACATTCACCGCACAGGATAACTCTATCAATCCGCGGCAAACTCAGATTATCTTGGCCGAGCAGAATCCTGCTGTAAATTGTGTTTTGAACGCTGAACGAATCCGCACCTTCGCCTATGATCGGAGCGACATTGAAAAGGCCTCTTCCCCTCATAAAAATCAACCGGGTGTTCTCCATGCCGACATGAACAATTACTGTGACCTCATCCACCCTCAGTGGATAATTGTTTCTCACGAGATTTACCAACGCAACATCACTGCTCTCGACGAAAGCAATTTTCGGCATCCTGTTTCCCAGGAATGGCTTTGCGCTCATGACCAGGTCCAGGATCGGTATGTCCTGTTCTCTTATGACACCGATGTAGTTCCCTTCGGCGGTCGTCGGCAATAGCTGAATCCGATCCGACGTTATTCCCGATCTTGTGGCCTGTAACTCTTCAATAATTTTGGCAATTATTTTCTCGGGTTTTTGTTTGCCGGGGATCTCGACTGGATGGTAAAATACGTATGGCTCAGCTATCGACAACGCCACGACGCTTTTTCTTTTCCGGTATCTTGAAAATATCTCGGTAACAATAGCAGAGTTGGCCTCGGTCTGAGGAGCTTCCTGAAAACTCTGCTGCGTCACATCTATAGTCTCAGTGGATGAATCAAAACCAGCACCGCTTACTGCGGCGGCAACCTCCAGCTTCTGAGCAAGCTTGGCATCATGCAGGTCCATCAAGACCATCCTGCTTCCATGCCTGACGACTTGGGCAACTTTCAAGTCGATGCCGTCTGCAAAAAATCCTAAAGCGCTATGAGATGCCATGATACTCTCCTTACTTTACACTTACATCATTTGCAGGAGTTGTTCCATCCTGCGTTTATTGTTTGCATAATTCAATGCGGTGTCTCTTGAAACCCTTCGCTGTACGTAGAGGCGTTTCAGATCCTGTTCCATGGTGATCATTCCGATATCGGAACCTTCGGCAATCATCTGATAAATTTCGCTGGTGTTTTTATTCTTGATCGCCGCCCTAACGGATGCGTTTGCGATAAGTACCTCTTTTACCAGGACGCGCTTCCCATCTAAACTTGGGACTAACTTCTGCGAAACCACGCATTTCAATACATCCGCCAATCGTTGCCAAACGCGTTCCTGTTCCTCCGGCGGCACCTCCGCAACTATTCTATCAATGCTTTCTACGGCGGAGGCAGTATGCAATGTTGAAAACACTTTATGACCGCTGTCGGTAATTTCAAGTGCAGTCAAAATTGTATCCGAGTCGCGCATCTCGGCGATCATCACGATGTCCGGGTCCTGACGTAAAGCTTCAATGCATCCTTCCTTAAAAGATAATGTATCTCGTCCCACTTCCCGGTGACGAATAATGCATTTGTCGGATTTGTGAACATACTCAATGGGTGAACCGATAATGACAATATCTCCGTTAACATCGTGATTGTTCATATCAATTACTGAATCGAGCGTCGTGCTTTTTCCAGAACCTGTGATACCTGTGATAAGTATCATTCCTTCCTTCGTATGGCGGAGTGCAAGAACTTTCAGGACTTCCGGATGGAAGACCAGCTCGCTGATTGGGTAAATTTTATCATTGATCGCGCGCATGTTCAGCGCGATTTCCTCAAGATCGAGGTAGGCATCCGCACGATAACGAAAGGTTTCGTTCTTGACGGCAAGGGCATAAGAGAAATCAAGGTTGCGTTTGTCATAAAAAAACTGCCTTTGACGATCGCTCAATATGTTCTGTATCAATAGACTAGTTTCGTCAAGTGTGAACGTACCCCATGCATCGTCCGGCCGCTTTGCCCCGAATACCCTGTACCAGACCTTTCCCTGAGCTCCGTTTCCGCCGATATCGAAATCTGACGCCTTGTTCTCCCGCATCTTCAGGAGTATGCTGTTAAGCAAACGCCTCAACTCTACACGTTGATCCTCCGGAAGATTTGCAATCATATTTCCGACAAAAATATGTCTCTCCATCCCACGGACAATCTCAGAAATTTGCGTCGTGAGCTGTTTCAATAGGTTTCTTGCGCCGGCTACTTCAGCAGTAACAACTGTTTCCATCTTATCTTACATTTCTAAAATAGTGAATTACGATATTCAAATCCTCCACCGTTCAGTTATCCCTTCGAATTTCTTTATAAGCCTCGTCAGTATCCATGGTTTAGTTCTTTTGTGAGTGACCTCCGATAGGATTTTGCTCGTTGCTCGCAAGCTCATCATAAACAGCCTTTTCCATTCTGAAATTCAGCAACCCGCATGTCTGGATCAATCTTCTGTTGTGGTTGCTGCAACTTCTTCCATCGTCGATATGCCTTCGAGCACACGATTTATTCCTGCACGACGAAGTGTCCACATGCCATCTTTGATCGCCTGTTCGCGAATCCGGTCTTCGTCGATATCCGAGCCGGCAGTCATGATAATGTGTTTCATCTCTCTCGTCATGTACAAGGCTTCATGTATGGCCGCGCGGCCCTTGTAACCGGTACCGCCGCATTTTTCGCATCCGCCAGCTTTGTACAGTGTATGTTCCTTCAATTCATTTTCCAAGAAACCAAATCTAATATATGTATCGTGATCAATCTCATCTTTATTCATGGCCTTCTTGCAGCTTTCGCATAGCGTCCTGACAAGACGTTGAGCAACTATTATGTTCACCGCACTTGCAAGTAAGAAAGGCTCAATTCCCATTTTGTAAAGCCTGGCAATGGCACTCGGTGCGTCGTTCGTATGCAAAGTTGAGAATGTGAGGTGGCCGGTATTTGCTAGTTTTACCGCTATGTCCGCGGTTTCCTTGTCTCGAATCTCTCCGACAAGAACGATGTCAGGGTCGTGTCTTAGAATTGACCTTATCGCTTGCTCAAAATCCATTTTAGGTCCGATACGAAGCTGTCTTGCACCTTTGATAATGTACTCCACGGGATCTTCAACAGTAAGGACATTCACAGTTGGATCAATAACCTGGTACAGCGCCGCGACGAGCGTGGTAGATTTGCCGCTTCCGGTAGGTCCAGTAAGTATGATCATTCCCTGAGGCTGCTTGATCGCCTTATAAAAACTTGTGTGCGCGGGACCTTGCAGTCCCAATTTCTCCAAGTCGGTTATAACTTTTCTATCATCAAGAACACGAATGACTATTGTTTCAAATTTGTGCTTAGTATCTCCGGAAACCATCGGAAGTATCGATACGCGGAAGCGAATCCAGTGGTCATCTATCTTTCTCTGGATGAATGCGTCCTGCGCCGATTCGCGCTCAAATCTATCTGCGCCTCGGGACCGATCTTTTACAACGGCGGAAACCGCTTCCGGCAAAACTCCATCCTGCGTGTACCATAATCGCAAGTCGCCATCAATTCTAAAATGGATATCCGTCTTGCTTCCATCAATCGGAACAACGTGGACATCGCTTGCCCCTTTCCTGACAGCCTCGACAAGCATTCCCTCGACGAGATTGATGAGGACGCTCTTGTTGATCTCCGCTTCAAGTTGCTGTTCGTCAAGTCCTTCCTCTTCAATTGGAGTCACCTCACCAAGTTCTTCCTGCGTAGAACTCGAAAGGACTTTAAGAAACTCATTCTCTGGAGGGAAGACTTTATCAATAAGTCCCTGAAGGTCCTTCAACCGCACGTACGCCACTTCATATCTTTTTGCGGCAAAGCTTCTCGCCAGGCGAGGTATCTCTTTGTTGGTGGGGTCAGCCGCAACTATTATAAGCTTGTCGGGGCGTGCTTCATCGAACTTAAGCGGAAGCATCTTGGCGCCGATGATTTCATCCTTCACATTGTCGCCTGATTCGACAAGCTTCTTTATGAAATCAATTCTTTCGGGATCAATTACTTCATCGGCAAGATAAATTTCGCGGAAGCCATAGAGATTAGCAACTTCCTTGAAAACCAAATCGTGCTCTATACTGAAATCCGCCACAAGAATCTGAGCAATGGGCCTTCTTATTTTTATGTCTTCCGACTCTTTTTTCTTTATGGCTGATTCCAAGGTCTCGTAATCTATTATACCCTTCTTCAGAAGCGTGTAGCCTAACTTATCACTTATATCTATTTCAGGGAGCTGGCTTTTCACTCTATTCCCGGCTGTTTTGGATGTATCAACGCAGATTCAGAAGACACAATCGTAAGTGCAATCATGACCACCATAATAATCAACGAAACTATTACCTGCACGAAATCGATCACGTTCTTTAGCTTGTATCCTGTCTCCTTTTCATAATAGTTGGCAAGCTGAAGTGCGGTGGCACGTACGGTTCCCGTTTCAGCTCCACTGTGAAACCGCGATATCGCCGTCTCGGTAAATACTCCCGTCGCAGCAAGCGATTCGGTTAATCCTTTTCCTTGAGTAACCATCATAGGTATGGCAATAGTTTTTATTTGATGTTCCATATATTTGTTGCCGCAGGCTTCCGCTGACAACCTGATAACATCTATGTTCTCTCCAGAGCCGCCATACATCGCATAAAAAACTCTACAGAAAATCTCTATGTTTTGTTTATGAATCAATCCTCCGATGACGGGCATCTTTATCATATATTTTTCGAGGAGAAACCTTCCCCTTTCAGTCGTCACGAATCTTGCTACAAAGATTCCGCCGGCAAGGAACATAAGTGCCATCCACCAGAAGTTTCGAGTAAGAAAATGACTGAGCTGCAGTGTCGCCGCGGTCATTGGCGGCACCTGCCCGAGCTTAGCAAACAATTCCGCTGTGGCAGGGAAAATATATGCCACATAGTATATCACGGCGATCAGTAGAATGAACATGGTGATCGCGGGCATGATAAGAGCGCTCTTGAGACTCTTTTTAAACTCGGCTTGTCTTTCCAAGAATTTTGCCGTGCTCTCATAGATTTCTGCCATGTTACCGCTTTTTGAAGCCAGGCCGAGCATGTGAGCAGTGAATTTCCCCAGGACCCGCTCATGCTTGATAAATGACTGCTCGCTATCTTTCCCTTGCTTCAAATCATTATTGATATCCCTGACAGTTTCCCTCAACGTTTTGTTCTGAATGTCATTTGATAAGAGTTGAAGTATCTCGTTGTATGGCAACTTCTCGCGAATGAGGTCGGCACTAACTCGCACAAATGTCACTATCTCTGTGGAAGGCGGCTTAGGTTTTACATCAAGAAATTTCCGTTGGACAGAAAGTACCTTGTAGTCCATGCGCTCCAATGCCTGAACTACTTCTTCGCGCGAAAAAGCCTTTTGTTCCCCTATGACAGGTTTTTCATAACCTCGTCGCACTCTGTAGATAAAAGTGGTACGAGTCCGTAGATCGGTAACTTTAAACTGGTTCTTTTGAGCAAGGTCAGTTATAAGTTTCCGCGCCTGATTACGGCTTTCGGCCGAGACGACACCCTGCACCGTTCGTCCTCCCGGCTTAACTCCTTGAAATCTAAACTCCGGCACCTATCGCCCTCCTCGATTGTATGATTATTCGACTAAACGCCTATTTCAAAAGGATCTCTCATTTAAGTCCCCGATACAATTTCCGCGAGATCTCCAAATGTAATTCTATAAAGTTTTTTCTGTTACAGATCCGATTTATCCGTCCCTCGACAAAAGCCGAGACGGCATTCACTGATTCACGCTCACAACACTTGCAAACCATCAATCTCATGTCCTTTCTACATCTAAATCCTTCCAACCACCGGCTTTCAAGCCGGCTAGCAGTTCTTATGACTGCCATGATCACCTATTCAATACAAACAGACGGCGCCATGCAACACTGTCTTGCCGTTGATGCATAAGTCAAGCTAAGCACGCAAGGTCTTTAAAACAATTTAAACCAAAAGTAATGATAAAAATCATCTTGCTAGAAAATTTACTGCCCTTTTCCATCAAATTCTAACCGCTTCCTACTCGACATTTCAAAGAACTCTACACCCGCAAACAAAAGGCCCCGGATTGGACCGAGGTCTCCTACCTGTGGTAGTCAAGAAAGAACGAGGGCAGCAGATCATCGGTCAAACCCCGAGAGCCACTGCCCACTCGAATCACAAAACGTTCTCTTTAGTTGACGACTGACGCCACTATTGCATTATTCGTGACCGTCACGTACGCCTGAACCTTATGCGTGCCATCATTCCCGACTTCTGTCCCCCATCCGCAGATGTATAGAACGGTATCTGTAACTGCTGGCGGGGTCGCATTGTCTCCACCCGCATTGCCACCGTAATTGGTGATGCCAGAAAATGCACTCGGGGCGGTAGCCACGTTATTGCTGACAGTGTACTCTCCGTTGCCGTTGGATGAATCTACTGGAGCGATGTGAAATCC
>DATJAY010000022.1 GCA_035515795.1 Candidatus Acidiferrales bacterium
CTGTGGCTTGGTCAGCATGGGCTCCTGTTTAGTGCCGGGTGCGGTGGGCGCCGCGGCAAGTTCGTTTCAGAATAGTGCCCCGGTGACTCCATGTGAAGAGAAGGAGAGATTCTCTCAGAAATGGGTGAAGAGATTCTTCGACGTATTTGACAAAGATCTTGACGATGGGAAGAAAAAAGAAATTATGAAGAGCTGCGGCAAGATGTGTTTTCAGGGCTCACTGGGAGATAAGAAAGTGAATCCCGTTGACATTGACGCTTTGATCGAAGGGATCAACAAGGGGACGGGCGAGATTGCCGCCAAGAGAGACGGAAACGTCGTGGATTTTCATTACGTCTCTAACCCGAGAGGTTTGAGAGTAGCGGATGGGTATTGTCTTTGTCCGCTCGTAGAGTCCGGGCCGGAAGGGCTGTCCGGAACGTACTGCGAATGTTCGGTCGGGTATGTCAAGGAGATGTTTCAGACATATACCGGCGGAACGGTGAACGTCGAGCTTCTTGAATCTTTGAAGCGCGGCGGGAAAAGTTGTCGATTTAGAATTACATTTACATCTTAATTCATTAGTTCTGATCCAAGACCGAAGCAGGACACAAACTGCGGGGGATATGCGCAGATAAAGATCGGTGCCGGGGAATTAGTCTGCGAGAATCTGTTTTATCTATTTAATCCTTGTGCTATCTTTTCACTATAAGTCGTACAAATTGTGGCGATGAAAGGATAACATCATGGCTGAAACGGTTCTCGACAGATTCCTCCGTTATGTTGTAATTGACACGCAATCCAAAGAAGATTCCGAAACCTATCCAAGCTCGGCAAAGCAGCTTGATCTGTTGAAACTTCTGGCGGTCGAATTGAAATCGCTCGGAGCATCCGACGTCGGTATCGACGAGCACGGTTATGTGACGGCGCGGATTCCTTCGAATGTCAAGAAGAATGTGCCGGCGATAGGATTTATCTCGCACGTTGACACTTCGCCCGAAGTGACCGGTATGAACGTGAAACCGCAGGTGATCAAGAACTATAAAAGCGGCGATATCGCTTTGCCGGGGGACAAGAACATCATCATTCGGGAATCGGAAAATCCGTCGTTGAAGCTTGCGATCGGGAAAGCGATCGTGACGAGTGATGGTACAACGTTATTGGGTGCTGACGACAAGGCCGGAGTCGCTGCGATCATGACCGCAGTCCAGGAATTGCTGCGCGATCGGGAAATTCCTCACGGCGAAATAAAAATCGGATTCACTCCCGACGAAGAAGTCGGGGCAGGCACAAAATATTTCGATATAAAGAAATTCGGCGCCAAATTTGCGTACACGGTCGACGGTGATACGCCGGGCGAATTGAACAAGGAAACTTTCAGTGCGAACTCGTGCGTCATTACCGTCCACGGTCGCGATATTCACCCGGGAACGGCGAAAGGCATCATGGTTAATTCGGTCCGTGTCATTGCAGAAATTATTTCCCGCCTTCCGAAAAACATTTCGCCGGAAATGACGGAGGGTTACGAGCCGTATATTCATCCTTACATTCTCGAAGGCGGCGTGGGGAAATCTTCCGTGAAAATTCTCTTCCGCGATTTTAAGACCGAGGGTTTGACTGAATTGAAAAAGGTCGTCGATAAAGTGGTCTCTGAAGTGCATCCGATGTTTCCGAAAGCGAAGATCGAAGTACGGATCACGGAACAATACCGCAACATGCGCGAAGGGGTCGAGAAGGACACTCGCGTTGCAGATTATCTCTTCGAAGCGACGGAACGCGCAGGTATCAAGACCGAATGGAAACCGATTCGCGGCGGAACAGATGGTTCAAAGTTGACCGAGGCCGGTCTTCCGACTCCGAATATTTTCACCGGCGGCGCAAATTTTCACAGCCGCACCGAATGGGTGAACGTCTGGGGAATGGAGAAGGCCGTTGAGACAATTCTTAACGTTGCAAGGATTTGGGCGGAGAAAAGCGAATGATGGCAAAGGGGTAAGAAACAAAAGTCATTAGCAAACTGTAATCTCATTTTTTCAAAAGGAGGTCTTATGTCAGCGGGGCGAACGGAAATACAAGACGTAGAGACACAAAATCATATTTCTCTTCCTGATAATGCATTCAAAGAATTAGAAGACGGCGAAGAATACCGGCCGATAATGTGTCCGACAAAAACTTTTCCCGAAGTGACACCATGGTCTGTCGGATGGGGGCTCGTGATGGCCGTGCTGTTCTCGGCGGCTGCCGCGTATTCGGGATTGAAGATCGGCCAGGTGTTCGAAGCTGCAATCCCGATTGCGATACTTGCCGTCGGCGTCACCGGACTTGCGCGCAAACCGGGCGGTCTCGGACAAAACGTTATTATCCAATCTATCGGCTCGTGTTCAGGGAGCGTCGTGGCGGGAGCGATTTTCACAATTCCAGCATTATACATCCTCGCATTGCCTGCAAATTATTTCCGGATGTTCATGGCATCGGCACTTGGAGGCTTTGTCGGTATTCTGTTCCTGATTCCATTCCGCAAATATTTTGTCAAGGACATGCATGGCAAGTTTCCGTTTCCGGAGGGAACCGCGACGACAGAGATTCTAGTCGCCGGAGAAAAGGGCGGGAAGGAAGCCATGGTGCTCGTTATCAGCGGAGTGATCGGCGGCGCATTCGATTTCATGTTCAGCGCATTCGGCTGGTGGTCGGAAGTAATAACGTCAAGAATGATCCCGTGGGGACAGGCGTTGTCGGACAAGTTCAAGATGGTTTTAAAGATCGATGTCTCTGCCATGGTACTCGGACTCGGATATATCATTGGATTGGAATACTCGGCGATCATCGTCGCAGGATCGTTCTTATCATGGTTCGTTCTGGTCCCGCTTGTTCATGAAATCGGTCAATATCTGACAACTCCTGTCGGGACCACCGCGGCGAAGCTGATCTCTCAAATGAGTCCGGAGGAAATTTTCAGGAGTTATGTGAGACAGATCGGCATCGGCGGAATAGCGATGGCCGGGATCGTCGGAATTATTAGATCATCTAAAATAATTGCGGGCGCATTCAAGCTCGCGTACAGAGAAATAGTTCACCGTAAGTCAGCAGAAGATGCGGCAGCCTCGCGCACCCAGACCGACGTCAGAATGCTCTGGGTGGTCACTCTAATTCTCTTAGCCGGGATAGCAATTTTTTCTTTCTTCGTCGTTGGCGTCGTGCCGACTGCCGGGCAGGCGCTCGTGGCTCTGCTGGTAGTGATGATCATATCGTTTCTGTTCACGACAGTTGCGGCAAATGCAATTGCCATCGTCGGAACAAATCCTGTTTCAGGCATGACGTTAATGACGCTGATCCTTTCTTCGGTTGTCCTCGTGCAGATCGGGCTGACCGGACAACCCGGGATGCTGAGTGCGATGATAATTGGCGGAGTTGTGTGCACGGCCCTTTCCGTCGCAGGATCATTTATAACCGATCTCAAGATCGGTTATTGGCTTGGCTCGACTCCGAAGAAACAGGAGACGTGGAAATTTCTCGGCGTGCTTGTATCCGCTGCGACGGTCGGCGGAGTAATAGTAATTCTGAACAAAGCTTATGGTTTCACAGGCGACAACGCACTCGTTGCCCCGCAGGCCAATGCCATGGCGGCGGTTATCAAACCGCTGATGTCGAATGCTCAAACACCCTGGGTTCTGTACATCGTGGGTGCGATGATAGCTCTGCTACTTGTGATCCTTAAAGTCCCGCCGCTCGCGTTTGCACTCGGCATGTATATCCCGCAGGAACTGAATACTCCGCTGCTCATCGGCGGCATTATTGCATGGTTCGTTTCTACGCGCAGCAAAAACGAGAAGTTGAATACGGCTCGTCTGCATCGTGGCACACTTATCGCCTCAGGTTTTATTGCCGGCGGAGCGCTCCTGGGTGTTCTGAATGCCTTCCTGAAATTTATCGATCAGCAGTGGGCTTTCGGCTACAATAATTGGTACAATGCGCGCTGGGCAGGATCGACAAGCGGCGAGATCGTCGGGCTGGTAATGTTTCTCGTCCTTTGCGGCTACGCGCTCTGGGATTCGATGAGAGGGAAGGAATGATCAATATCCTGCATAATGGCCCATAAGATGTCTGGCAACGTAAGTTTTTTTCTCAATAATTTTTATGATAGATGATTTTATGGATTAGTCCTTTTGCAAGAAAGTCTTGTATTACTACCACTGCCGAATCAATAAATTTCGTTCTGCAGATTTCCGGTTTTCATCTATTCCTTTTCTCTATCCACTCGTCTATCTCGAATGGAGCTTTTGGTCTTTCCCACAAGAATAATTCGTTGCAATACCTTTGGACTTCTTTGTCGGAAAAGGAAGTTTCTACATGGCTGTGCGCGAAACAATTTCTGATGTAACCAATGAGTCTAATGTCGTTATAGAACTGGAGGTTTATAACATCTAACACGTAAAGTAAATCATTCTTGGAAGCGTATGTGCGATCCAATAGTTTACTTTTTACAAATTCCTTTTTTTGCGAAATGTACGCAGCAGGGCATTATTAAGACATCTTTCGACAAGCGCTCCAGCCACAACCACGCATAGAGTATCATTTTCTTTCCCGATTACATCGTAAAATTTATAAAAGTCATTTACTAATTTAGAATCAGGAATAGACTTGGTCTTCTTCATATTCCGGTGCCTTTTGGCGTATTGTTCGTGAATTGTCTTCGGTTATGCTTTCTTCTCAAGCATCTTACGTATCGATTCCAATTCTTTCTTTCGCTTCTCCGGTGTCTTCGGATATGAAAGCTTCAGCGACTTCAGCGTATCCACGACAACCTGCGAAACGATAATCCGCGCATTTTCCTTATCGTCGGCGGGAATGACATACCATGGCGCATCCTCGGTGCTTGTCGCGGCGATGCAGTCTTCATAAGCTTTCATGTAGTCATTCCAGAATTTCCTCTCTCTGATGTCCGCCTCGCTGAACTTCCAGTTCTTCTCCGGGTCATCGATACGTTCGAGGAAACGCTTCCTCTGTTCTTCTTTTGACAGATGAAGGAAGAACTTGACGATGCGCGTCCCGTTTCGATGAAGGTGTTTTTCAAATTGCACGATCGATTTGTAGCGAGCTTCCCAGAACTTCTTGTCGGAGGCTGCCTGCTCAGTGACGCCTTCCGCGCGGAGGAGTTCCGGATGCACGCGCAATATCAGGACTTCTTCATAGTAAGATCGGTTGAATATCCCGATCCGTCCTTTCTCCGGAAGGCATTTTGTCGTGCGCCAGAGAAAATCATGCTGCAACTCTTCGGCGCTTGGCTGTTTGAAGCTGAAGACCTCGCACCCTTGCGGATTGACGCCGGACATGACATGTCTTATCGTGCCATCTTTGCCGGCGGCGTCCATAGCCTGAAAAATCAGAAGTATCGCGCATCGATTGGAGGCGTAGTGAATATTCTGCAGCGTACTCAACCGCCGGACATGATCTTCGAGGACTTCCTGGTATTCCTTTTTCGTTTGGTAAACAGGCTTGACCTTCGTAGGCCAATGTTTCAGGTCGATCCTTTTGCCTTCACCGACACGAAAATCCTTTGAATTAATTTTCATCACGATCCTTCATAGAACAAAATCCCGCGAATATTCCAAAATATTCACAGGATTTAGACTCAATGTTGCCTATTCTATTTTTATTTTGGTCTCTAGCTTTATATCTCTGCTCGAACTTCCGACCAGTATGTCATATGTCCCGGGGTGAGTTTCCCATGCCTCCTTGTCCGCGTTGTAATGGGCGAAATCGATTTTCTTCAGAGAGAACTTCACCTCTGTGGTCTCGCCCGGTTGAAGTGAAATTCTATCGAATCGCTTGAGCTCTTTCACCGGTGAGATTATCGCCTTATCGGGATCATGGATATAAAGCTGGGGGATCTCCACTCCCTCGACATTTCCGACATTTTTGACTTCGAAGGTAACTTCGTACGAATCTCCGACAGCCTTACCGTTTATCTCACTGTAAGAAAAAGTTGTGTACGATAAACCGTATCCAAATGGGAAGAGAGGCCTTATGTCATGCTCATCGAACCAGCGATAACCCACGAAGATCCCGTCACTATAAACTGACACACTGTCTTGTTTTTTGTAGGAGTTGTAAGCCGAACAGTCTTCCCATCGGATAGGAAAGGTCATCGGGAGTTTTCCTGACGGATTATGTTTTCCCAGCAGGACATCCACGATCGCATTCCCTGCTTCGTCACCGCCGAACCATGCCTGGACGAGTCCTTCGACGTTATCAATCCAATCATTCATGAGAACCGGTGACCCGGTAATCATCACGACGATAGTATTTTTGTTTGCCTTTGCCACTTCATTTATGAGCGCATCCTGGTCGTTCGGAAGTCCGAGATTGTCTCGATCCTTTCCTTCGGTTTCAAATTGAGCGGAAGTGCCTGCGAATACTATGGCGACATCGGAATTTCTTGCTGCATCGATTGCCGTTGCGAAAAGCTTGTCGCCTGTTTGTCTTATCCCGAGCTTCACGCTCGATCCGCCGGTATCCTGGAAATATTCCAATTTGATGTCGTAAAATTTCCCCTTCTCCAAATGAATGCGGTACGAGTTCATCGCCGGGCCGTGGCTGCTCCAATCGTTTATCACTATCTTTCCGTCGACATAGAGTCTGGCACCATCGTCGCTGACTACGTCGAGGGAGTAATCGCCGGTTTCATCGGCCAGAATCCTCATTGTCCATCTTGCGGAGAAATGTTGGCCGGGAATTCCTGGAAGCGGAGGCTGTCCGTGCCAATTGAAATTTATTTGATCGTCGGTCTCGGCGACTTTCGGTTGGCCGCTCAGATCCTGGTTATCAAAATACTCGGCAGCGATTCCATGTTCGGGTCTGTCGGGAAGATAGAAATACCTGCTGTCTATGGCGGAGATATCTCCGCTGAGGGTGGCTCCTTCTGCGTAGTTTATCTTTACTCTTGCGCCAAGTTTATTCTGCAGCGCTTCCAGCGGACTTACTGAGTAAACGGGCGATACCATGGCACTCCCGCCGCCGGTGGTTCGGGCGACTGCGGCGTTTGGCCCGATGACCGCGATTGATTTTATTTTGTCAAGATTTAGCGGGAGGATGCTGGTTTCATTTTTTAAAAGCACGATTCCTTCGAGGGCTGCCTGATACGCGATTTGCCTGTGCGGGGGAGTATTAACCAAAGCTGTGTCAGGCACTTCGTTTTTTTCAAACAGGCCGAGGTTAAACATGACGGTTAAGATGCGGCGAACTTTGTCGTTGATGGTTTCCTCTTTGACGACTCCTGCCTTCACCGAATCCAGCAAGGTTTTCTCGTTCAAGAATTCTCCCGTCGGCATTTCGAGATCGAGGCTGCCTTTTGCCGTTGGAATCGTACTGTGCACGGCCCCCCAATCCGACATGACAAGCCCGTCGAACTTCCAATCGTCTTTCAGCTTTGTCTTCAGCAAATAATCATTCTCACTGCAATATTGTCCGTTGATCTTGTTGTAAGCGGACATCACACAAAGAACTTTAGCCTCTTCGACCGCTGCCTTGAACGCCGGGAAATATATTTCGTTCAACGTGCGGTGATCTATCTTCTCGTCGACGAACATTCTCTCGTACTCCTGATTGTTCGCGGCGAAGTGTTTTACGGTTGCGGCAACTCCTTCACTCTGCACACCTTCGATGTAACTCACTGCCATTCGCGAAGCCAGATACGGGTCTTCGCCATAAGCCTCGAAGGTCCGTCCTCCTAACGGCAGTCTTGCAATGTTCACACACGGTCCAAGGATCACATTTCTTCCTTTGCCCTTCAATTCTTCAGCAATGGATTTTCCGACTTTGTTGATTAACGAAGTGTCCCATGATGCTGCCATGCATGTTGCCGCGGGAAATGCCGTCGATTTGTCCCATCTGACTCCGAGCGGTCCGTCGGACATTTTCAGCAGCGGAATGCGTAGGCGTTCGATGGGTTTTGTGCCGAATCCCGTTCCGCCGAGTAAGTTGATCTTCTCTTCGAGAGTCATTCTGTTCAAAAGGTCATTGACTCTTTGGCTGATGGAATCATCTTTATCCATATATGTTGGGACCTCGTTCTGTGGTTGCCGCATACTTCCTCCAAATATCATAATGGAAAGAAACACGGCGAGACCGGCTGAATAGTTTGCAAATTTTTTCCTCATGGAGATTTTCTTCCATTTAGTTCGTGGTTGAAAACTTTTTCTCTGCGATGTAGAATATAGTTTGTGAATAGGAAAGTTAAAAAGGAACACTTGAGTTTGTCGCGCATCTGAACCATCCTCCTCCAATCTGAGTTTTGCCCGACGCTATTCACGATGATCCGATTTGACACGCGAGTGTCTTGTCGGCGACTTCTCAGAACCTGCAAAGCCCTGTGTGCATTCAAAAAGCAAATGTGGAATGTCTAAGAAGAATTGAACGTGCTGTTGCATTACCTTACCCGGTAGCGTGTCCGTTTGTCGGAGACAGGCTCAAAAATAATTTTTGCTTTCGGAATTGTCTTCTCAATCGATGAAGCGCTATTCAAGAATATTTAAGAATCGTTTAGATATCTACATGCTTATCGGGTTTGGTCACTTATTTTCAAAATTTGTTCACAGGGAAGGAGTTTTGGGTGTTTATTCAGATAGGGTATAACCCAAGATTCAAAATCAAACCAATACTCTATCGGTTGTCCAAACTCCGGATCGATTGGAGATATTCTTTTTATAATTCCGAGCTTGCTAAATTCAATAGCCTCCCTATCTCTTTCGCTTGCTTTAAATGGATGAACATTCCAGTAAAGCCGATAACACAACTGAGCTTTGCCGGTCGCCGAAAGCCTCTTCGTGAAAATCTTTTTCACGGATTGTCTATACAGGAGATACCCCAATGATACGAATATTAATAGGAATGATATGCGTATTGGTATTAGATAAATTTGCGAGAGGTGAAATACTTCCGCGATTTCCGAGCTTACCAATTCAGCCACACTTAGCAGAAGGACTATTGGAACTTCTTTCAGGAGTTCTTTTCGTGTTGCTATTATCATTGATACTACGTTCTTGGTTTTCATTTCCATTGCCTTCACTATATTAAGACATGCCTGACTTTCCTAAGTCCATATTTGACTTTACGAAACGCTTTTCCGATGAGCGGAAGTGCTTCGAGTATTTGCAGCAAATTAGATTTCCTGATGGAGTGCATGATATACGAGACGGGAAAACAAAACCTTCAAGTTTCATTTCTACCCGCAATTTATGGGTTTTCCCTGACGGATACCAACAAAGCATAACTGTCGGAACCGTCATGGAACAAACACA
This sequence comes from Candidatus Acidiferrales bacterium, assembly GCA_035515795.1. Classification (NCBI taxonomy): domain Bacteria; kingdom Pseudomonadati; phylum Acidobacteriota; class Terriglobia; order Candidatus Acidiferrales; species Candidatus Acidiferrales bacterium. The sequence goes on from DATJAY010000022.1 coordinate 9,276, forward strand.
CATGGAACTATCTATTTGGTTTCTCGGGGCCTATTTGATGGCAACGCTAACCCCTGGAGTTTCCGCCCGTCAATTCGCAAGGCAAGCTGGACTTCACTACGAAACAGCGTACATGCTTTTGATGAAACTAAGAGCGGGTTTGATTAACCCTTTCCGAACAAAACTCAAGGGCGTTATCGAAATCGACGAGTCTTATATTGGCGGGAAAGTGGAAGGCAAACACGGCCGTGGTGCTGAATCCAAGGCGGTTGTTCTCGGGGCCGTCGAAGTTATAGATACTTCCAAAAAGAAAATCGGAGGCCGTCTCAGATTGCGAAAAGTTTCATCTCCATCGGGCGAAAACATTCTCAAGTTCATTGAAGATAACATCGAAAAGGGATCTGTTCTTGTAACGGACGGCTGGAAGGGATATAACGCAGTAACACGCCATGGATATGAAAGGAGAATCGTTGAAGGGGAAGATACAATCGAAGTGGCAGCTCAATTGGTTCACATTCACCGAGCGTTTTCCAATTTGAAAACATGGATCAACGGAACTCACCACGGAGTTTCAAGGAAACATCTTCAAGCATACCTAAACGAATTTGTTTTCAGATATAATCGGAGGCGTGTTCCATTTGAAGCGTTTAACGCAATACTTGGAATTGGAAGTATTAGAGAAGCACCAACTTATCGTGGACTATACAAAGCAGGAGAAATATATGGCTGGATACATCCGAACCCGAAAAGGCCCCGAAGCCGTTCTACGGTCAATCCGAGTGATGCTTCGGGTAATGCTAAAATTCACTAACCGTGAGATAAAAAACCTTAGCCGTTCCAGTAATCAAAAAAAGTACTCGCCAAAATCGTATCGCATCCGTAATCCCCATCATGCGCTTCTAAATGGCAACGTTCGGGGGGATTCAAACATAAACAGGCGCAGTTAGCAAGCCTATGATCCTTACTATCTCCATTTACATGATGAGGCTGCCAAGCTCCTTTAAGGCTGGGTTTTCGATGCGATTTGACAAGCGTTTTGCCACACATCGCACACAATCCGTGCTGTCTTTTAAAGGCTTTTTGCGCTATATATTCAGGAAAACGTTCACGTTTGCTCATTTTATCAATCTAATCTTCCTTTATTTAATGACCAAACCCGATAAGCATGGATATCTATTGACAATAGCTGAAAAATTGTTAGATTACTTAAGAACTTTTAATTTAAAATGATTTAACTTTATTAAGTAAGAGAGGGGTTCGACATGTTGCTTAAGAATTTTGTTGACGATTTCAATGAATTTACTTATATAATGTATAGCTGTCTCGAAAGTCCTGTGGTTTTCGGAGAACGCTTTTGGGACCGATAAAGGAGATTTTTTAAGATGGAAGATAAAGGACATCGACGAGTGGATTTGTACCATGGTGATGTGAAGAATCAGGGAATGTACGACCCGGCGTATGAACATGATGCATGCGGGATGGGGTTCGTCGCCGACATCAAGGGAAGAAAGTCGCGATCCATCATAGACAAGGGGCTCGACATTCTGAAGAACCTCGAACATCGTGGAGCGGTCGGGGCCGACCCTGAAACCGGTGACGGATCGGGAATCTTGATTCAGATGCCGGATGAATTCATTCGCAAAGTCGCTGCTGAAAAGAAAATCAAACTCCCCTCCGAAGGCAAGTACGGCGTCGGCGTGATGTTTCTTCCTCAGGACCCCACTTTAAGAAAAGCCGTCGAGAACATCGTCGAGAAAATTGTCATAGATGAGAACCAGAAATTTCTGGGTTGGAGAGACGCTCCAGTCGATCCGAGTGCTCCGGGAAAAGGAGCGCAAAAGACTCAGCCATTTATTCGGCAGTGCTTCATCGGCGCGAACAAGAGTATCGAGTCTCAGGAGGAGTTCGAGAGGAAATTGTACCTTATTAGAAGAATCATTGATCACAGAGTTCGTGCGGAGCTCGATCTGGACCGGAGCGAGTATTACGTGCCGTCATTTTCAAGCAAGATTCTGGTGTACAAAGGGATGCTCCTTGCGCCTCAGCTCACCGCGTTTTACAAGGATCTCAGCGACAAAGACATGAAATCCGCAATGACAATGCTGCATCTCAGGTTCTCGACCAACACATTTCCGACATGGGATCTGGCCCATCCGTTCAGGATGATAGCTCACAATGGCGAGATCAATACTCTCCGGGGTAACAAGAATTGGATGAGGGCGAGAGAAGCGGTAATGGAATCTCCCTATTTCGGCAAGGACCTAAAGCGAATGCTCCCGGTAATCATGGAGGGGCAAAGCGATTCCGCAACATTTGATTCAGTGCTTGAGCTTCTCGTCATGACCGGCAGAAGCTTACCGCATGCCATGATGATGATGATTCCGGAAGCGTGGTCGAAAAATGATCTGATGGACCCGGATCGAAAAGCATTCTACGAATACCATGCGACCATGATGGAACCATGGGACGGTCCGGCTGCAATGGTTTTTACAGACGGGAATATAATCGGAGCGACTCTCGACCGAAACGGCTTACGTCCGTCAAGATACGTTGTCACAAAAGATGGACTGGTTGTCCTTACCTCCGAAGCGGGCACGTTCAGCGTCGACGCGGAGAATGTTGCAAAGAAGGGGAAGCTTCAACCGGGAAGGATGTTTATTCTCGATCTGAAGCAGGGAAGAATAGTCGAAGACGAAGAAGTGAAAAAGGAAATTGCAACCCGGAAGCCCTATCGCAAGTGGGTGAACGACAACATGATAAATCTGTCTCATCTTCCGACTCCCGATGCGATTTATAACGCTGACTTCGAGACTCTTCACATGCGCCAGAGGATTTTCGGATATACGAAAGAAGACTTGTCCGAAGTGATCCTTCCGATGGCGGCAAAGGGAGAGGAAGCAGTTGGTTCGATGGGAAGCGATGCATCATTGGCCGTCCTTTCCGAGATACCGCAGATGCTGTTCCGATATTTCAAGCAGCTATTCGCACAGGTGACCAATCCGCCTATCGATGCAATCCGGGAAGAACTTGTCATGGAGCTGACCACTTACGTCGGCCCCGAACAAAATCTGCTTTCTGAAACACCGCTTCATGCTCACAGGCTCGAGCTTGAGCATCCGCTTCTTTCCAATTCTCAAATGGAAAAAATTCGGAACATTGCGAAAGGACATTTCAAATCCGTCACCATTCCGCTTCTGTTCAATCCTAGCGTTCGTCACAATATGCGCGAGCGCATGGATCAGATTTGCAATGAAGCGGTCGAGGCAGTCAAGTCCGGGATCTCCCTGATAATTCTTTCCGACAAAGGAGTTGACAGGAACTGTGCCGCAATTCCGAGTTTGCTCGCAACGGCCGGAGTGCACCATGCTTTGCTGCGCGCCGGACTGAGGACCCGGACGGGAATCATCGTCGAAAGCGGCGAGCCGAGAGAAGTGCATCACTTCGCATTGCTGTGCGGCTACGGAGCAAACGCGATCAACCCGTATGTCGCTTACGAGACTCTCGCATACCTGACGGAAAAGGGTTTTCTGACAGACATAAAGGATTATGGCCAGGCAAAAAAGAATTATGTTAAAGCCGTCAGCAAAGGTCTGTTTAAGATTTTCAGCAAGATGGGCATCAGTACGCTGCAATCGTACTGCGGCGCTCAAATTTTCGAAGCGGTCGGGCTGGACAGCGAAATCGTCGAAAATTACTTTACCGGCACACCAACCCGCGTCGAGGGATTGAGTCTCGAGATGCTAGAACAGGAAACGGTGAAGAGACACGTTCATGCCCTCGATCCGCAGATTGACCAGAGTACGCTTGATGTCGGCGGCCTGTACCATTATAGAAAAGACGGTGAACATCATCTCTGGAACCCGCTGACAATTTCAAAGCTCCAGCTCAGCACATGGCGAAGCGACTACAAGACTTTTAAAGAATATACCGAGCTGATCAACAATCAAGACAAGAAACGCGTGACTCTTCGGAGCTTTTATGATCTTGATACGGGCGGGAGGCAAGTTCCAATTGAAGAAGTAGAACCCGCAAAAGAAATCGTAAAAAGATTTGCAACAGGAGCGATGAGCTTCGGCTCTATCTCGCGTGAAGTCCATACTTCGCTTGCGCTCGCGATGAACAGGATCGGCGGGAAATCGAACACGGGCGAAGGTGGAGAAGAACAGGAACGGTTCAAGCGACTCTCTAACGGTGACAGTATGAGGTCTGCCATCAAGCAGGTTGCATCTGCACGATTTGGCGTAACGACAGAATACCTTGTCAATGCCGATGAGCTTCAGATCAAGATGGCGCAGGGAGCCAAGCCGGGCGAAGGCGGTCAGCTCCCCGGGCACAAAGTCAGCAAAGACATTGCGAAAGTTCGACACAGTATTCCGGGCGTTACGTTGATAAGTCCGCCGCCGCACCATGATATCTATTCCATCGAAGATTTGAAGCAGTTGATCTTTGACCTGAAGAATGCAAATCCGAATGCCCGGATCAGCGTCAAGCTGGTTTCCGAAACCGGTGTTGGTACCGTTGCTGCGGGTGTTGCTAAGGCACATGCCGATCACATTTTAATTTCGGGCCACGATGGCGGAACAGGTGCGAGCCCGATTTCGTCGATCCAGTATGCCGGGACGCCGTGGGAATTGGGGCTGAGTGAAACTCATCAGACTCTTGTTCTTAACGGTCTGAGAGACCGCGTCTATCTTGCCGTGGACGGTCAGATGAAGACGGGCAGAGACGTTGTTATTGCCGCATTGCTCGGCGGCGAGGAATTTGGATTTTCAACCGCACCGCTCGTCACGCAAGGATGCATAATGATGAGGAAGTGCCACCTTAATACATGTCCTGTCGGGGTCGCTACTCAGGACCCGGAGCTGCGGAAGAAATTCCACGGCAGGCCCGAGTACGTCGTCAATTTCATGTTCTACATTGCGGAAGAAGTCCGTGAACTGATGGCGGCTTTGGGCTTCAGAACATTCAACGAAATGATAGGACAAACCGACAAAATAATTCCTGTGAGGCTGAACGACCATTGGAAAGCGCGCGGACTGGATCTCTCGAAGCCATTGTTCAAGGCGACCCCGCTCCATGAGACGAATCTTTACAGGACGCGCAGCCAGAATCACGGACTCGAAAACCAGCTCGATCACGAATTTATAAAACTTGCGGAGCCCGCGCTGGAAAACGGCACACCTGTTCAAATAAAGAGAAGAATCAGAAACATCAACCGCACCGTCGGAACGATGCTGTCCAGTGAAATCGCAAAGCGGTACGGCGACGAAGGCCTGCCGGAAGGAACGATCAAGATCGAATTAAGAGGAACTGCCGGACAGAGTTTCGGTGCGTTCCTGGCACGCGGCATCGAGTTAGACCTTACCGGCGAGTCGAATGATTACACCGGAAAAGGGCTCTCAGGAGGACGATTGATCGTGAAGGTACCGCCAGAAGTGACTTTCGAGCCGTCGGAAAATATCATCATAGGCAACACATGCCTGTACGGAGCGACGAGCGGCGAGGCATATATTAACGGCGTCGCGGGCGAAAGATTCGCCGTGCGAAATTCCGGAGCTTATGCCGTGATAGAAGGCGTCGGCGATCATGGATGCGAATACATGACCGGTGGGAGAGTCGCCGTACTTGGAAAGATAGGACGTAACTTTGCCGCTGGCATGTCCGGCGGAATCGCCTACGTCTGGGATCCGAACAAAGTTGCGGAGAAATACATCAATCACGGCATGGTGGATGTCGAATATTTAATTTACGACGAGGACATTGCCGAAGTTCATAACATGGTACAGAAGCATTTTGATTACACCGGTTCGAAGCGAGCCGAACATATCTTACAGAACTGGAGCACCGAAAAAGATAATTTCTGGAAAATAATTCCTGATGAGTACAGAAAGGCTCTTGCCAAACTGGCAAAAGAAAAAGAGACAGTCACAGTGCTTACGAAAGAACCGGTTGAAGGAGCGATCGTCAATGGGTAAACCGACCGGATTTAAGGAATATAAAAGAGCAGCGTTGGAACACGAGCCGGTCGAGGTGCGCCTCAGGAATTTCAAGGAATTTGAGAAGAGATTTCACCGGGAAGATGCGAAAATACAAGCCGCGCGGTGCATGGACTGCGGCATCCCGTTCTGTCACGGCGACACGGGCTGTCCCGTGCAGAATTACATTCCCGAGTGGAATGATTTGGTCTACAGAGGTCTCTGGAAAGATGCGCTCGAAAACCTTTTGTCGACAAATAATTTCCCCGAGTTTACCGGCAGGCTTTGCCCGGCGCCTTGCGAAACGGCCTGCACGTTAGGAATAACCGAAGAGCCGGTTTCGATAAAGGCAATTGAGCGTACCATCATAGACAAAGGCTGGGAAGAAGGCTGGGTCAAGCCGAGAATGCCTTATGTCCTTTCAGGGAAAAAGGTCGCCGTAGTCGGCTCCGGTCCATCCGGTCTTGCCGCTGCGCAGCAGCTTTGTCGTGGCGGACATTTCGTCACAGTTTATGAAAAGAACGACCGCCTCGGCGGCTTGCTGAGATATGGAATTCCCGATTTCAAAATGGAAAAACATGTCATCGACCGGCGCATCGAGCAGATGACGATTGAAGGCGTGGAGTTTCGAACGGGCGTGAACGTCGGCGTGGATATTTCTGCGAAGGAATTGATCGGACAATATGATGCGGTAATTCTCGCCGGCGGTGCGGAGAAGCCGAGAGACCTCTCGATTCCCGGAAGAGAGCTGAAGGGAATTTACTTCGCGATGGAGTTTCTGCCGCAGCAGAATAAAGTAAATGCCGGAGACAAGGTGAAAAACCAGATCACGGCGAGAGGAAAAGACGTGGTGATCATCGGCGGCGGCGACACTGGCTCTGACTGTGTCGGCACGAGCAATCGGCAGGGAGCTAAGTCGATCACCCAGCTTGAGGTTCTTCCGATGCCGCCGGAAGAGAGGCCGGCGGGTACGCCATGGCCTTATTGGCCGATGATTCTGAGAACTTCTTCGAGTCACGAAGAAGGCGTCACGAGGAAGTGGAGCGTGAACACAAAGGAATTCAAAGGAAACAGCAAAGGTGAGGTTGTGAAACTCCTGTGCAACGAAGTCAAATTTGAAAATGGAAAACTCGTCGATGTGCCGGGAACCGACTTTGAGTTGACAGCAGACCTCGTCCTTATCGCCGCCGGTTTCGTTCATCCGGTCCACGATGGATTAATCAATGAACTGAAAGTAATCGGACTCGAACTCGACCAGCGTGGGAATGTGAAAGCGCAGTTCGGTGATTCTGAAGGCGCACACGCGACGACAGTGAAAAAAATCTTCGCCTGCGGCGACATGCGGCGCGGGCAGTCGCTTGTGGTCTGGGCAATTTCCGAAGGAAGGAAATGCGCCGCCGCAGTGCACAACTTCCTCACGAGTGGAAACGGTGTAGAAGAGAACGCAGCGTAAAGAATAGTCCCCGGCTCGATGCTCTAGGCAAGACTGTCGGGCCGCATGGCTATAGTAAACGGGGCTGCCTTCAGCATTATCAAATGATGCTTGTTGTTACATTGGTTAGCTAGGACTTTTGACGGATGTTGACAGCACAATTAAGGGGAAAAATTCGAGAAGTTTTATAGCCGGAAGCTTACTGCGATCATGAAGATCAAATCATGGATCGCGGGAAGAAATTTTGGCCTTTAATTGTTAACTTATTAAGGATGGTTGGTAAACGTTGTTTTATGGGAGATAGAAAATGATTGAAGTTCCCGTAAATACGAGGGAATTGGGACTTAAGTGGCACGGACTTTTTTCATTGTATGCCGAGGATCTATACCCGGGTCGGTATACTCTAAATAAATGCCTCGAATTGGCCGAGCAGGCGGATGAAATTCAAAGGCTTGCCGAAGAGAAAAAATCGACGATAGTTGCGCATAATTATCTTTATCCTGAGTTCCACGAGATAGCTGAGAAAGTCGGCGACTCGCTTGGACTCAGTTTTTACGTCCAGAAGAAGAGATCGCCACGGGTGGACTTCGAAAGTGTCTTCTTCATGGGCGCGACCGCGAAAATAATTACCGGCGATGCGACGAGCGTTTTCGTTTCAGATGACCCGCAGGTCCTCGGGTGTTCGCTCGTCTTCGGAATCGATTACGATTGGCTGGATGAATGGAAGCGAAAGAATCCCGACGGCGTACTCGTGACTTATGTGAACAGCGATGCGTATACGAAATCCATCAGCGATTTTATTTCAACTTCACGGAACACCGACAGGATAATTGTCCACGCCATGAAGATGTTCCCAGGAAAGAAAATTCTGGTGCTGCCGGACAAATTTCTCGGCTACGTGATGAAGGCGAGAGCGCTTGAGCTGCTTGGAAAAGAAAACATAGAAATCGATCCTGATCTCATTGAAATCTACAATCATAAAAAAGGCGAGTACTGGGCGGCGTGTCACGTACACCAGCAAATCGGGCCGGATGCCGCGGAGATAGCTCTCCTGCAGAATTCCGATGCCGAACTCATGATTCATCCGGAATGCGGATGTGCATCGTCATGTCTCTACAAAGTTCAGAGCGGCGAGATTCCGCACGAGAAGGCATACTTTCTCTCCACCGAACAGATGATCGAACGCGCGAAGATTTCACCTGCAAAGAAATTTGTCGTGGCGACCGAAAAAGGAATGGTCTATCGCCTGCGGAAAGAGTTGCCGGAGAAAGAATTTATTCCTATTTCGCAGAATGCCGTGTGCCAGTATATGAAGGCAAACACATTCGATAAATTGCTGGATTCTTTGAAAAGAGATCGGCTCGAGATTGTATTCTGCGAGAATCACTGCGACCCGAAGTCGCCGTACCAGGATGATAACGTGGTACACATACCGAAATCTGCAGCCGAAGCGGCGAGGAAGGGGATTGAGAGGATGCTCTCCATAGGATGAATGCTGACCGAACTTCTTGCGACATTCTCATTATCGGTGCCGGCATCGCCGGACTGACTGCTGCGATCCAGCTTGCCGACCGCGGAAAGAACGTCATCGTCATAAATCGCGCCTTTGATCCTGACGAGTCGAACACTCGATATGCACAGGGCGGAATTGTCTGGTGGGGCGAGGATGATTCATACGAACTGATAGAGTCTGACATCGATGAAGCCGGCGACGAAGTTGGCGGCACTACCGCCATACGCATCATCGCGGAAGAAGGTCCTGTCCTCGTCGATTCACTTTTGATAAAACGTCTCGCGGTGAATTTCGACAGGGATGCCGCAGGAAATTTGCACCGCACTCTCGAGGGCGGCCATTCACGACGGAGGATAATTCACGTCGGCGATCAAACGGGCGCGGCCATCGAGGCGGCACTGAGCAGGGAAGTGAGATCGCATCCGAACATCCATATCCTGGCGGGCCATACCGCCGTCGATCTGATCAGCACGACGCACCATTCTCGCAAGCGCGGCTCGGTATACCAGCCGACCCGGATACTCGGCGCTTATGTTCTCGACAGAAAATCGAGAGAGGTGAGAGCAATACTTGCTTCGTATACGATCATTGCGACGGGCGGCGTCGGCGGATTATATGAGTATACCACCAATCCTGAAGGTGCGCGCGGCGACGGCATCGCAATGTCGGGGCGGGCCGGTTCGCACGTTATAAACATGGAGTATGTTCAGTTTCATCCAACTGCTTTTCGAAAAGAGGGTTGTCCGTCCTTTCTGATCTCGGAGGCGGTGCGCGGCGAAGGAGCCGTTCTTCTCAATGGCAAAGGAGAACGATTCATATCGAGATATTGCCCGGAAGCGATGGAGCTTGCACCGCGCGACGAAGTGGCAAGAGGAATTTTCTGGGAAATACAGTCCACAAAATCGATGAATGTGTGGCTGGATTGCAGCCCAATAATGAAAAAGGGAATCGACCTTGAAAAAAGATTTCCGCAAATCTTTGCAAATTGCGCGAACTACGGAGTCGACATACGAAAGGAACTAATCCCGATCGCCCCGGCTGCACATTTTCTCTGCGGCGGAATACGAGTTGACGAATGGGGAAGGACTAACCTTCTCAGACTCTACGCCGTAGGCGAAGCATCATGCACAGGACTTCACGGTGCGAACAGACTCGCGTCCACTTCGTTATTGGAAGGTCTCGTCTGGGGAATGAGATCTGCGGAAAACATAATCGGAAGTTACGAGCAGGAACATTTTGACGAGTGGATGATACCGGATTGGGACGAAAGTTACGTCGTGGATTCTCTCGTACCGAAAGAGACACTCGGGAAATATTTGAACGATTTGAAGAGGGTCATGTGGGAAGATGTCGGCATTGTGAGATCCGAAGAAAGTCTTTCAAAAGCATGGCGGCTTCTCTCATCCATCAATATCGAGGTTGAAGAGCTGTACAGGCGCGCGAAACTCTCAGATGATCTCGTCGGTCTCCGCAACGGCATAGAGGCGGCACTCGAAATCACAACCCACGCCAGAAGAAACAGAGTGAGCAGAGGAGTACATTTCAGGGAGGATTCCGTAAAAACAAGCGGGGCTTTAGTTTAGGAGCGAAGTAGCAAATGATTTTTAAAGATATTTTGAAAGAACGCATCCATCACGATCTCGGGTTCGATTTCTTCGTGAAGGATGGCGCACCGCATTCGCGGTTCAATGTGATATTCAAGGAGAATGGAATAGTTTGTGGAATGATTTTCGTTCCGACGATTGTGAAACTCGTAGATGAAGAATTCTTCTTAGAGCCTGTCGACCCGCAGTCAAAGCCGCAGGTAAAGATCATGAAAAAAGACGGCGACAGAATCAAAGCAGGAGATATCGGTGCGGAAATTGCGGGCAACGCCGAAGTTTTGTTGAAGGCGGAAAGGACGATATGCAATGTGCTGTCTGAGCTGTCCGGCATCGCGACGCATGTCAATTGCATTATCGATGCTCATTATGCCAATGGAAGGATAAACCGGAATGTCTTCTTGCTCGACACACGAAAAGGCGATCCTCTGATGAGACCCGGGCACAAATACGCAGTGAGAGTAGGCGGTGCAAAGAATCACCGCGCAGGTTTCTTCGATGGGATTTTGGTCAAAGACAACGACATTTCCGTTTATGGCGGAGTTCGTGAGGCGATCGACAGGAGAATTCGCGAAGAAAAGCTTCTTACTCGCGTTGAGATAGAGGTCGGAAATTTAAAAGATCTTCAGACGGTTTTGAATGACGGGCGTGTCGATGCTGTTTTGCTCGACAACATGCCGGTCGACACGCTGAAGAAGGCCGTAGACATGATAGGTAATTCGGGGAAACAATATTTGATAGAAGCTTCCGGCGTCAGGGAAGAAGAGATCGGCAAAGTTTCAGAGACTGGCGTGAACTTCATTTCACTCTCCTCTCTCGTGCGGAGAGCACCATACCTCGATGTGTCGATGAAGACTGTCTAGCGACAACGCATTTCAAAGTCTAAGAAACCGGTGGGGCAAACCTTATGATCAAACCACGCCTCTCACAATCAGAAATGTCGAATATTTTTTGTCGGAGGTGAGAATGTGATTGTTGAGCCAGCTTTTAAGGAAGCCCAACATCTCAATGGATATCGTAGTATTCCCTTTCTCGTATTGGGCTTTTATGATTGAGACTTGCCTCGCCAGATCGTCATGTTCCTTTTTGTGGCTCGCGTACTCGGGGTAATCGTACTTCTGGAGAAGCTTTTCTTCAGTTTCGAAGTGATGCACAGTATTGTCGGCTAGGTCGTTCAGAATTTTCCCCAGTTCATCCTTTCCTTTCCCTTCCTTCATCGAATCGTACAGAAGGTTAATCAGATCCACCAGCTTCCTGTGTTGATCATCGATTTCATCGATGTTGACGCTCAAGTCTTGAGACCATTCAATAAATGGCATTGGAACACCTCCTTATCGTTTTGTTAGTCCTAGGCAAACACTATTACGGGCTTTCTGAGTTATATTAAAATGCTGACCTTATTATCGCAAATTGCGCTGTAATTCTCAAGCTCAAGAGTTAGGAGATCCGATGCATTGTGTTCAATTGGGACAGGATATTATTTTTTGCCGATCACATGGCGTTTTGCGGCATTGTCATCTTGAAAAACCGGGAGCGCATTACTCCTCGCTCCTCTTTTATGCGAAGAGCAATTTGTGTTGGTGTGTCGATGAAATCCGTTTTACAAAGGAATAGCGGATCAGAGAGTTTGGTGGACTCTATTAGAGTAAAATCAATCATACTGTCGATCCTGCTGATTTGCCTTAGAACAAACTTTATTCATGCGCAGCAGAACTATGTCAGGGTTGAAGGGACGCATTTTACTCTCGACGGCAGGCAGTACTATTTTGTTGGGACTAATTTTTGGTACGGGTGCTACATCGGTTCTACCGGGGCAACCGGAGATACGTCGAGACTCGTCCGCGAACTTAATCGGATGGAGGACGCCGGGATAAATAATCTGAGAATACTCGGCGCGTCGGAGCTCTCCAATGCCGCAATGTCTCTCAAGCCTGCGATCCAGATATCGCCCGGAATCTATGACGATTCGCTTTTAGCAGGACTCGATTTCCTTCTCTCGGAGATGGGAAAACGAAATATGCATGCGGTCATTTTCCTGAACAATTATTGGACCTGGTCTGGGGGAATGTACCAGTATAACAGTTGGTTCGGCGGAAGCGCGAACCAGTATGACACTTCGCCGTTTTATCGCAACGCGATTGCAAACGATACTTTCAAAACTTACATCAGCTTCTTGATTAATCGTCAGAACACAATTACAGGCCTGCATTATTATGAAGATCCCACCATTATGGCATGGGAGCTTGCCAATGAGCCTCGTCCGGGATCCGGCTCAACAAATTCTTTTTATCAGTGGATAGATTCAACCGCAAAATATATTCACTCGCTTGATCCGAATCATCTTGTCACCACCGGGAACGAAGGGACGATGGGATGCAACAGCTCCGGAAGTATTTTTTTAACCGCACATCAAAATCAGTACATAGACTACGCGACTATCCACGTATGGGCGCTCAATTGGGGATGGATCGATACCGCTAAGATGGCACAGACTTATCCGGGTGCTCTTTCAAGCGCTGAGAGCTACGTTCAGCAGCATATTTCATATGCGCGAATGCTGGGCAAGCCGCTGGTCATGGAAGAGTTCGGTCTGCCGCGTGACGGCGGCAAGTACAGTCCCGGCTCGACTACGACTTTTCGCGACGAATACGACGCTGCACTGTTGCAGACCATTTATGACAGCGCCTGTGCAGGGGCGCCGATTGCGGGCTCGAATTTCTGGGGCTGGGGCGGCGAAGGCCGCTCGCCGAACAGCGATTATGTATGGCGAGTTGGTGACCCTTTTGTCTGCGACCCGCCGATGGAGGCACAAGGACTTAACTCGGTTTTCGATACGGATTCCTCGACAATAAAAGTGATCCTTGAGTACGCGGATTCAATGTCGAGATTAAGAACGCTGGTCGCGGTTAAGGAGCGCGGCGACATTGCCCGCGGCTTCAAGTTGTACCAGAATTATCCGAACCCGTTTAACCCGACAACCGCCATCAGCTATCAGTTGCCAGATATCAGCCATGTTACCTTAGAAATATATGATGTCCTCGGCAGGGAAGTGAGGACGCTGGTAAATGAAGTTGAGAAGGCCGGGAGATATGATGTCATGTTCGACGCGGACAACTTGTCGAGCGGAGTATATTTCTGCAAACTTGTGGTCACTTCAAATGAAGAGCGGAGATTTATGGCAGTCGATAAACTTTTGCTCTTCAAATGAATCGAGGAACTATTGTTTCCTGGCGACTCAAGCTGCAATGGAGCTTTGACCTATTTCCTGGTTATGAGGGGATTCCTCGTCGCCGTTGGCTTTCACGCTCTCGATGAATTTTTCATTTGTTGAAACTCATCTTCCAAAAGAGTAGCTTGCGTCATGGTCGCAGTGAGATCAGATGCTACCCCAAATACAAACCCCGCCAGATGGAGTCAGCCCTAAACAATATCGGAGGATCTATGATGAAGCACTTTTCACCAGTTCTTGGAACTTTAACATTAGTTTTATCGATTTATTTACTAACTGGAGTTAATTCCGTGAGTTCAGCATCGTACCCGCAAAGCGTGTCCGGCCAGGATACTGCCGTCCAGAAGTTTTCTGTCACGAATCCCTTTGCAGCCCCGAGCCCGCTTCTTTATCAGGCTCCGCCGTTCGACAAGATCCATAATTCCGATTATATGCCCGCCATCGAAGAAGGAATGCGGCAGCAGTTGTTAGAGATCGACAGCATCGCGTCCAATCCGGCACCCGCGACGTTTGATAACACCATCGTGTCCATGGAACGATCGGGCGAGCTCCTGACTCGAGTTGCCAAAATCTTCTTTGCCGTAGTCCAATCTAACACTGACGACGAACTTCAGGGGGTGCAATCCGAGGAGGCGCCGAAACTCGCTGCTCACAACGACGCGATTTACCTCAACGATAAATTATTCCAGCGAGTAAAAACCATATATGACAACAGGGAAAGTCTTCATCTAGGCCCCGTGCAGGAATTTTTGGTCAGGCGTTATTATATAGACTTTGTACGCTCCGGAGCACTTCTATCGGAGCCGGACAAAGAACAACTTCGCTCCCTCAATCAAGAAGAAGCGAAGCTCGTAACAGATTTTCAGAACAGACTTCTCGGGGCGACAAAGGCCGGCGTTCTTGTCATCGATGACAAGAGCCAGCTCGCGGGACTCAGCGACGCTGATATTGCTGCAGCGGCACAGGCTGCTCATGACCGAGGACTTGACGGCAAATGGGTTCTGCCGCTCCAGAACACAACACAACAGCCGGCACAGGTTTCTCTCTCTGATCGGTCCGTCCGGGAGCGGCTGTTTCAATCATCCACGATGCGAGCCGAGCGCGGCGATACGGACGACACTCGTGACATCATCGCACGCCTCGCCGAAATTCGTGAGGAGCACGCTAAGCTCCTCAGCTTTCCAAACTACGCCGCCTATGTGCTGGAAGACCAGATGGCAAAAACGCCCGAGGCTGCGATCAAACTTCTTACCGATCTCGTTCCAGCCGCAACGGCAAAAGCGCAGGGAGAATCGAAGAAAATGCAGGAGATGATTGACCGTCAGAACGGAGGTTTCCAGCTTCAGCCGTGGGATTGGCAGTACTATGCAGAAAAAGTTCGCAAGGCCGAATATGACCTCGACGAGTCGCAAATCAAGCCGTACTTCGAATTGAATCACGTGCTGGAAAATGGCGTCTTCTTTGCTGCGAACAAACTGTACGGTTTGACATTCAAGGAACGAAAAGACATTCCCGTCTATCAACAGGATGTTCGGGTGTTTGAGGTTTTTGACTCGGCGGGAAAATCGATTGCGCTCTGGTATTGCGATTACTTCAAACGCGACAACAAGAGCGGCGGCGCATGGGAAGACACTTTCGTAGACGGTTCGGGGCTACTCGGCACGAGGCCGGTTGTTTTCAATGTCGCCAACTTCACAAAACCTGCTCCGGGTGACCATGCACTGCTTACCTATGACGAGGTGACGACCATGTTCCACGAATTTGGACACGCGCTGCACTCGATGCTGACGACCGTAGAATACCCGCGGCTGGCGGGAACGAACGTGCCGCGAGACTTCGTCGAATTCCCGTCGCAGTTCAACGAGCATTGGGCGATATACCCCGAGGTGCTGGCTCACTACGCGAAACACTATAAGACGGGGAAGCCGATGCCGAAAAGCCTCGTCGAAAAGATAAGGAATGCCCGGACGTTTAATCAAGGTTTCGCGACCATGGAGTACCTTGAAGCGTCTTTGCTGGATATGGCATGGCACACATTGCCTTATGGAACGGCAGTGACGAATGTCGATTCGTTTGAAACTGCTTCGCTAAATAATTATCACGTTTACGTGCCTCTCATTCCGCCGCGCTACCGTTCAACGTATTTCGCGCACATCTGGAGTACTGGCTACGCTGCAGGCTACTATTCATACCTGTGGAGCGAAGTCCTCGATGATGACGCCTTCGCGTGGTTCAACGACCACGGCGGACTGACGCGCGCAAATGGTGAACGATTTGAGAAAATGATCCTCTCGCGAGGCGGATCAGAAGATGTCGGTGGTCTTTACCGTGCATTTCGCGGACGCAACCCGGATGTGAAGGCTCTACTGGAGGACCGCGGATTGATACAGAAGTGACGGAGCTTTGCTTCTTAGGTTTTGCGGTTGGGAAGAAGAATTATTGATTTGCGGCGAATGGATCGTCTTAGAAATATGATTCGAGCTTTATGTAGTACGCCTGCGGATAGTACCAGTATTCAGTGGAGGGCTTTCCGTAAGTGTAGAGCGTGCCGAGGGTGATAGAGGTGTTGTCGCTCGCTGAGTAGGCGAATGTCCCTGCAAGGTAGCCGCTCCCGTCGTTGAAGTTTGAGTTGGATGACAGCGAAACGGTGGTAAGCGGAGACAGCTGATAGGATCCGGTCACAACGAGATAATCCTTTGCGACATTGAGAATCCTTCCTTCATATAGATCGATCAAGTCATAATTGATTCGATCGAGTGCACCCTGGCCGTTGTGGTAATACTCGAGAAGGCCGTAGAGTTTATCTGTGAATTGGTAATCCGCACCGAGAATCCATTTTATGAAATACCCGGTGTGCTTAAGAATGTCAGAAGACACGAGCGCCTCGCCTCTGACTCCAGCTCCGCCGATATCACCGGCAAAATCTCCACCATCTACCAGGCGTTTATCTACATATCCGGTCATCAGTGAAAAATCGTAGTCAAAGATGTTGGTGTGGAACCTAGCAGCATAATCTGAATATTTAAAATGATACTCGGCGTTATAGACAAGCTGAAGATTCGTAAGCTGACCGAGATCGAATTTCAAAGATGCAGCGTCTGAGCCATCCTTCTCGATCTTGCCGAAGTTTGCGGGATTGATCGGGTTGAATATGTCGGTTGGATTCCAGACTCGACCCGTTCCCCAGCTGATGCGCTGTCTCCCGATCACGAGCGATCCGAATGAGAAGTCTTGATCGAAATACAGACGGTCGATGTAATGAGATGCCGCCAAATGATTTTTGGCAATTGGCTGCCAGTGAAGACTGATCACCTGTCTCATCGGAGTCGTCGAAGCCAGGACGAAGGATGAGTTCTGTGAGTAATACAGCCCGTCAATTTCATATTCGGCTCCAATTTTCGTGTTGTTGCCAATGTGGAGTATCGGGCGGAGGCGAAGCCTGGCGAGGTCGGCAAATTCTGAATTTGACGAAGCATGCAGGTTCTGGTAGATCGGCATATCCACGACATAACCTGAGAAATCGAAAGCGGTAGACGATGTGTCAGAACTCTGTGCTTTTGTTTCAGAATAAAATATCGCCGAGAAAATTGCACAGTATTTGATTGCACACCGGAAAGACATGCAGGCTAATTTCTTTTGTCGCCTGCGATCCGGCCGTCTTTCAGAATGAGCAGCCGATGCGCGCGCTCGATGACCTGCGGGTCATGAGATGAAAAGACAAATGTAATTCCGTCTTCACGATTCAAGTTTTCCATGAGCTCAAGAAGTTTCACTGCGGTTTCCGAGTCAAGATTCGCGGTGGGTTCGTCTGCCAGAACAAGTCTCGGTTCATTGGAGATCGCCCTTGCAACTGCGACCCTTTGCTGCTGACCGCCGCTCATTTCGTTCGGGCGTTTACGGGCGAGCTCCGCAATTCCAAGCTGTTCCAGCAGGGCGAGACTCCTCCTTTTCCGTTCACGGGGATCGATTCCGCGGAGCATCATGGTGAACTCGACATTTTCAAGTGCGCTGAGGACGGGATTGAGATTATACGCCTGAAAAACGAAACCGATTTTCCTCAGCCTTATATCGGCGAGCTCTCGCCGCGATTTCGAGCCGATATCCTCACTGTCGAGAAAGACTCTGCCTTCGGTCGGCTTGTCGAGCGTTCCGATGATATTGAGGAGCGTCGTTTTCCCCGAACCCGACGGTCCGGCAATGACCGAGAAGTCTCCCGACGAAACCGCGAGGTTTATTCCCCGCAGTGCTTCGACAGGCACGCCATTGTCCTGGTAGACTTTTTTAACACCTTCAACACGAATTATCTCTGAACTGCTTTCTCCTGTATCCATAATTACATTACTCCCGAATTCCATGATCCCATTTTAGATTGACCTTATTGCCTCGACAGGATGAAGACGGATGGCCTTGACCGCGGGATAAACGGCTCCGATTACGGTCACAAGCGGTATTATGACGACAGCCTTGATGAAGTCGGATGTCTCAAGGGCAGGAAAAATTTTCGAACCGGATCCCCATGATCTTAAACTCTCCGCGAATATCGAAAGATCCCAACCGTTTCGAGAAAGATCGATGCAGATGAAGTAAGCAATTGCCAGCCCTACAATGGTTCCTGCAATTCCGAGAAAGAACGCCTCAACCAGAATCATCCTGAATATTTTCCTGTTAGACATTCCGACAGCCATCGCCACACCGAACTCATGTGTCCGCTCTAAGACCGCCATGAGCATGACGTCGATGATCCCGAAGATCAATGCGACCGCGATGATTCCGTAGATGATATAGAATATTTGATCATAAAATCCCAGCTGCATGACAAACAGGGGAAGCATCTCCTCGTAGCTCATGGTTTCAAATTTGTCGGATGAACCAGGTATTGCCTGGATCTCCCTTCGGAGACCGCTTAGCACGGATGGAATCTGGTCCCGGCGGATCGGATTGATCACAAATTCAGAGACCATGTCGTGGACATTTAACATTTGCTGCATTGTTGCAATTGTGACGTAAACGTGCGACTGGTCGAAACCGGAATTCGAAGTCTCGTAAATACCGCTGATGCGACATCCTTCCGAACCGACATTGCCGTCCAATTGTGAAGCCATGATGACGATCTTATCGCCGATCCCGGCTTTCAGTTTTTCTGCAATTGCGGTGCTGATAATTATTTGATTGGGCTCGTTGTTCAGATACCGTCCTTTGACCATGTATTGGGAGATCGTCGTCACTTTCATTTCTTCGTTCGGGATAATCCCAACTATCGCGACTCCGGCGGAATTATATGCGCTGCAGGCGAGTCCATAAGTTCGCAGACGCTCCGAGTACTTGACCATTGTCGAGTCGTGATCGAGAATATTTCTTATGAGGCGGGGCGAGCGTATCGAATTGTCGATGCTGGGGTCGGCTTGGTAGCCTGCCTTATGAACTTGCATGTAGCCGACGTCGGCTCCGATCTGGTTCGTTAGCATCTGTTCCATGAAACCGCGGACAAAGCCGCGTGTCAGAACCAGGGCAAAGACTCCGACCATGATCGAAACGGTCAGTATCAACGATCTTCGTTTATTCCGCAAAATATTTCGCCAGGCGATCTTGCTTATCATCGGTGCGTCCCAGGACATAAGTGTTCGACCGGACCGGAAGATTTTAAGTACGAAGTTCTAAATTCAAATACACCACAAACTTCCGATTGAGATTTTGAAATCATAAATTGTCTTGTATTTAGAGTTTTGGATCGTGAATTCCACATCAAGTGTATCTTATTCCTTTGAGCGGCTCGAGTCGCAGCACTCTCCATAAAGGATAAAATGTTGAGAAGAATGAAATAATGAGAATTGTCGACGAAGCGAGAATGGAAGTTGCCGCCGATACGGTCGAGGTAATTACCGGGACATTGAAACCATATTGTTCGTAGATTTTTGCCAGATTTCCACCGACAACTATCGGGTGGACGAGAATATAGTAGCTGATTCCTATCCCGACCAAGTTGCCAGCCAGGATGCCGATTACAATCATGAAGAATATTTCGACGGCGACTGTTACTGCCAATTTCTCCTGCCGCATTCCCAGAGATAGAACGACTCCATATTCTCTGAACCTTTCAGTGACAGACATCAGAACCGCGTTCAGAATTCCGAAGCCGACTACGACGAGGAGAATGATCATGAAGACGATGTCTCCGCTGTGCTTAAATTTCATCGTCTGGTCCATTTGAGGCATGAGAATCTGCCACGGGACTGCCACGAGGCCCGAAGATTTCAAACCGGAATTGAGCTCGGCGGTAACTTCGGGCGCATCGTCCATGTTGCCGACGGAGATGGCAACTGCATTTACCCGGTAATTCATTGAAAGAAAAGGCTGCAGATCAGTTACCGTCATGAATGCACCCATTCGGTCGAACTCGTCTGATCCGGTTTTGTACGTGCCGGCAATCCGTGCAAACATATTCCCGAGAACGCCGTCAAATCCCTGGCAGAGCACCACCACAGAATCTCCTATCCTTGCCTTCAGATTTTGAAGCAGCCTGTACCCTAAAACGATTTCGGGAACTCCGTTGCCTTGATCAGCATTCGACGCGAGGAAATGTCCTTCCGATATTTTGTTTTCGAAATCGGTTATTGTCTTTTCTGAGCCGGGTGAGATTCCCATGATCATTACACCCATGGAGTGGTCCTTGTAACTCAAGAGTCCATCCGCCTGGATTCGCGCAGAACTGCCTTTGATGAGAAAGTTCCTATCTATCAGTCGTTTTAATTCCGGGGAAAATACGAAGCTCTTCTGTAAGGTGGGATTATCCACATATCCCGGCTTCTGGATTTGTATAAATCCGGTGGAGAGCCGGGCGGCTTCTCCTATCGCTTCCGAGATAGTTCCGTTGTCGACGTTCATTTTTATCATAGTGAGAGAGGCAGCAAAAGTGATTGCCGCGATGACGAGGAATGATCGCCTGCGGTTTCGCCAGAGACTTCGCCATGCAATGCTGATGAGCAACATTGTCGACTATTTCTCCAGCTCTTTTAATGAGAAGATGCCGTTGGGGATCTTCGTGTCGAAGGAGGCTTCGTCCATCTTGATTTCAGTCGAGTGGCTCTTGTCGGAGTTGTACATTGTCCAGACTGAAGGCACCGTTCGTCCTCCCATGGTTTTGAAATCGCTCATCACCATGGTTCGCATCAATTTTCCCTTTTCATCGAAATATTCTACCAGCGAAGGCAGATTGTCTTTTTTTCTTACCCAGTAGAACATTTTTCCCCATACTACGGGGGCATCTGGTTTCGGAATCAATTGCAGCTTCCAGCAATCTATATCTTCCACTTTCTCGGTCCCGTCTATTGTGATATCGTAATCTTCCGTGAGAGTCTCTCCGCGAACCATATCGTCGTAAGTGTAGTCCGAGCCGTTCCACGACTGGAGCATCATGGACGGAGGAATCCTGATTGTAGTTTCGGTTGCCCTGAGGTACATCCAGATTTCGTTCCCCAATTTGAGAGTACGGTTGTCGGCCTCGCGCGCGGGTGCGAGTATTTTCACGAGAGCCTTCGAATCGCCGATTGACCAGCTCTCCATCTTCATGGTCCTTGTGTAATCCGGAGTGGTAATCGTCATCTCCATTATGGAATGGCTTGAGGATTTACCCTTTATTGCGTCTTCGGCTTTCTGAATAATTTGTTTGGCATCTTGCGAGTACACTTTGCCCGCCATTGCGATGATTGCTAAAACGACTACCGATGAAGCGTACTTCATGTTGCAACTCCTTGACATCTTATTTATGAGTCTTGATTCCATCCATTATCAATTTGATTCCTCCGCGGACCTGTTTTTCGAAATCCATTTCTATCCCGAGTGTCCAGAAAAGTGCCGCCCCTTCGATGATTTGATATATTGTGATGGTGACTATGCTCGGATCGACGCGACGGAACTCTCGCTTGTGAATTCCGTCCTCGATTATATTCTGCAAAAGAATCACACCCGCACGGAAATCCCGCCTCATCATCTTCTTGATTTTTTGATCTCTAGATGCAATGACGAACAATTCTTGAATAACCGGTCTGAATCGTTGCATTTTCTTCATCTCTTCAATCATATACTCAATAAATCTATCCATCCGCTCTACTGCTGTACCTCGTGCCAGCAACTTCTCCATTCTGTTGATTTCCTCTGGATTAAAAAATTCCTCAATCAACTCCGATATTATTTCATCTTTGCTTTTGTAATACCAGTAGATCGCTCCTTTACTTAATCCCGATTCGCGGACTATATCGTCCATGCTCGTTTCCTTGAGGCCGGTTCGAGCGATCGCCGAGATGGCGGCCCTCACGATCTGCTCTTTTCTCTTGGCGATATTTTCTAAGCTTGCCTTTCTCGTCATATAAATAAACCGACTAGTCGGTTTATTTATAATATAAATCGGGCCACTTGATTTGTCAAGGCAAATCAGGGGGAATAATATAGACTTCGGTCAGGGAGTTGATCCTTGTGGACCCGGTTTGCTTGGTGGAATTTAAACCTGCATCTGCTATCTTTTAAAAACCGAGAATGCTGCGTTGAACAAGCTCGTCATAGTACTCGATATAGTCTTGGTCGCGATGGTTGGATATTTCACATGGTTCATGTCCACCGACTATCAAACCTTTCACGGGCGGTACCACATGCCGTTTGTGTTATGGATAATCGACACTGTCGACTTGTTCATACATGAAGGAGGACATTTCTTCTTCGGCTTCATGGGTCAAATGATTTATTTCATGGGCGGTTCTTTGATGCAGATAGTTCTTCCGTCGCTCGCGATTTATGTTTTTCTTAGGTCGAGTCTGCGTAGTCTGATCGGGACTCTCTACTGGCTCGGTCATAATTTGATAAACGTTTCCGTCTATATCGGAGACGCGCCGTACAGGAGACTTCCTCTGATTTCCGACAGCGCCATCCATGATTGGAATTGGATTTTCAACCGGGCAGGAATGATGGATTCCGCTGAGATGATTTCGAGCGTGGTTCTTGCTCTCGGTATAATTTCATGCTGCGGAGCAACAGCGACCGCAGTTTATTTTTTAGCCCATGATTTTAGAGAAGTGGTCGTTTCATCGAACGAAATCCCCGGCCGTCCTGAGTGAAAGACGGAGAGGTTCTTTATGATGTGAAACAAATGTTACACGGAATCAGTAATATTACAAACGATACATCTTATCGGCGATAGTCGATTTTTCATCCAAAGTATCTCACAACGCTGAACAAACGATAAAAAAATGCCGGAAACTATCTTAGCGACATATGGACTCAGTAAGAAATTCGGTGACCGCTGGGCCGTGAAGGATATAAACCTTGAGGTACATTCCGGGGACGTATTCGGGTTCCTCGGGCCGAACGGCGCAGGCAAGAGTACGACGATCAGGATGATCCTCACTCTCCTCTCGCCCACTGCCGGGAACGTAAAAATTTTCGGAAAGGAGGTCAAAGAAAACCGAAGGTTCGTCCTCTCCAAAGTGTGCGGCATTGTCGAGAAACCCGACTTTTATCTTTACCTTTCGGCTCACAAGAACCTCGAAGTCCTCGGCTCGCTCACGCACAGAGTAACAAGAGACGAAATCTTCAATGCGTTGGAAATAGTCGGATTGAGGACGAGAGCATTCGACAAGGTCAAGAGCTTCTCACACGGGATGAAGCAACGTCTTGGAATTGCTCAGGCTATTTTAACAAAACCCGATCTCATTATCCTGGACGAACCCACTTCCGGCCTCGATCCGCAGGGAATGAAGGAGGTACGCGAGCTTGTCATGAAGCTTTCCAGAGAGCATGGTACCACGATTTTTCTCTCATCCCATCTGCTTACCGAAGTTGAAGCAGTGGCAAACAGAATGGCAGTGCTCAATCACGGCGAACTTATAGCTCAAGGAGACGTATCCGATCTCTTGAACGGAGATTCATCCTACTATTCTCTGGAGGCGTCTCCGCAGGACAAGGCGGTCGCGCTATTGAAGAAAACTGACTGGGTCGAAATAATCTCGGTCGCAAATGGAATTGACATCCATGTGGAATCACGAAGGGCCGCTGAGCTGAATAGACTCCTTGTCATGAATGGAATTGATGTTTCATCCTTCGCGGCGAAACGGACACTCGAGGATTACTTCTTGAAAATCACGGAAGGAGCGTCGGAGGTATGAGACTATTCGCCCTTGAAGCGCAGAAAACTTTCCGGCGCTGGAGAACCTACATCGGCTTTGCTGCAGTTGCAGGTGCGGTGATTCTCCTCGAAATCATCATAAAGATGAACGAAGCCACCATGGCGAAAGGTTTTGCAGGAAATCTAAATACGGATTTTCTCGTTTCGGGAAATATTTTAAATGTATGGACCATAACCACTTTCGTGATGAATTCTTTATACATTCACGTCCCGTTCCTGATCACTCTTGTCGCAGGCGACATGGTTTCCTCTGAAGGCATGTCTGGAACCATCAGGTTTCTTCTGATCAGACCTCCTTCTCGTGCAAGAATTATTTTTTCCAAATACATCATGATGCTTTTTTACACTGCAGCCTTGATAGTTTTCCTTGCCGTGCTTTGTATCGGAATCGGGCTCGCATTTTTCGGGAGCGGAGATGTGATTCACGTTCAGCCGGGAATTCCGCACATTGTCATATTACCGGAGCATATCGCCGCCTCGAGGACTCTTCTCGCCTTCCTCGCGGCAATTCTCTCGATGTCGGTAGTCGGGTCGCTCGCGTTCTTGTTCTCGACGCTTGTCGATAATTCAATCGGCCCGATCATCGGGTCGATGGCCGTCGTGATAATTTTCTTGATCGTTGGAAATCTACCGTTCGAATCACTTGAGGCCGTTCGGCCGTATTTGTTCACAACCTATATGAATATCTGGCAGCTATTTCTTGACGATCCTATTAATTGGGGTGAGGTAGGCAAATATTCGCTTGCGCTTCTCGGGCATGACGCGTTGTTCTTTGCTGTTTCATATTTCGTATTTTTGAGAAAGGATATAAAAAGTTGATAACCTTACTGCAGATTTTGATTGTATTCGTCCTTTTGTCCCCGGCCCAGGGAAATGATAATGGCGCGAAATATCTTCAGAATGTCTCGGATAAGTTTTCGAAAATTATGGACTACACGGTCGATCTCAGGGTTCATCTGGATCTTGAAAGTGTCAAGGCTCAGGATATGATGGCAACATTATATTATAAGAGCCCGGACAAGGTGAAGCTCGATTCGAAAGGCACTTTTCTCCTGCCGAAAGAGGTAGGAGTGTTCAATCCGCGGATGTTCAGCGGCGAGAATTTTGACGTGAGCGTCGAAGAAAACCTGCAATACGATGGAAAACCTGCCGTCAAGCTCTCACTCTCGTCAAAAAAAGATTCATACAGAGATCGAAGGATAATTTTGACCGTAGATAAATCGGAATGGTTGATAAGAGAGATTTCGACTGAGCCGGCGCCCGGCAGTATAATGGACGCCAAAATTAATTATGGGACCTTCGACGGTTTCGAACTTCCGACCGAAATAGACGTGAATATCAATTTGCCTAAGGCCGATTCATCTCAAGCCAATTCGAGCCCGCGCCGCCGGTTTGGCGGAGTAAATGGGAACGTTGTGGTATACTACTCAAACTACAAGGTGAATTCGGGACTGAGCGACAGTTTATTTGAAAAAAAAGAGGAACACTGACAACCCTGACGCAAGCCGGGGAATAATTAATCCATCTATGGAGCGTTCCATGAGGCGTTCAAATTTATTCCTCTCTATCGCCATTTTCGTCACGGCGCTTCATATCAGTGCTTGTTCGGCTTCAAAGAGCGCAGCCGATGCAGTGAGATTGAAGGGGGCCCTGCAGCGTTACCAGGATCTGATTCTCCACATGGACAATGACGGAATCGCAGACCTGTTTGCCGAGCAAGGTGAGCTGGACAATCCGGGAGAGTCGCCGATTCAAGGTCGCGAGTCGATTCGAAAATTCCTGAAGTCTTTCACCGAATACAAAGTCGTTGAGGAATCTTTGGATGCCGATTCTACCGCGGTCGCGGGTGCTAGTGCTACACAAATAGTGCGCTATCATCAGAAGGTCACGGTCCCGAGCGGCAAGACGGTGGAAGTCTCGGGACGCATGAAGATCAATTGGATTGAAAAGGGCGGCAGGTGGCTCATTCTGCGCGAGGAATCCTTGCCGAAAAACTGAAAACTTGGTTATGTCGGATACTAGCTCCCGGTAACATGGAACAGATGGAGCAGGAAACACACCAGCCAAAATCTGTTTCATTCAAAAAAAATCTGTAGAACATGAGGAAAAGAAAATGCTGCAACTGCGTCCGAATTGTG
Organism: Candidatus Acidiferrales bacterium; assembly: GCA_035515795.1. Taxonomy (NCBI): domain Bacteria; kingdom Pseudomonadati; phylum Acidobacteriota; class Terriglobia; order Candidatus Acidiferrales; species Candidatus Acidiferrales bacterium. The sequence continues at coordinate 35,314 of DATJAY010000022.1, forward strand.
AGTGCTGCGATAAAGATTTGCCGCCTGAATCTACCGAGGCGAGGATTTGTTCGTTCGAGTGCACCTTCTGCGTCAGGTGTGCCGAAACGATACTGAGCAATGTGTGTCCTAATTGCGGAGGTGAACTCGTCGTTCGACCGCGTCGTCCTGCGGATCAACTGATCATGTATCCCGCTTCTCTTGATAGAGTTTACAAACCGGGAAGCTGTATAGAGTAGTTTAATGTAAGCAGCAGAAGGTTTGCACGAGGGCAGAACCGACATGATCCATTAATCTTGATAAACTTTCCTTCCTCAAGTATATTTTGATGAAGGCGCCACGTAGAACAAGAGGAAGAGGTGTCCATAGTTTCCATGGGAGAGTCCATTGCTCAACTAGATCACGCTCGGGAGAGCGAAAGGAAAGTTTGAGATTCAATTTTCTAAAAACCGTTTGTCGGGGATTCGGTGAGTAAGACCGTTTCGATCACGCCTCTAATGTCACAATATCGAAAAGTGAAGGATCGCTATCCTGATGCGATCGTCCTTTTCAGGATGGGTGATTTTTATGAGACCTTCGAAGAGGACGCGAAGATCGCGAGTTCGGTTCTCTCGATTACTCTGACGAGACGTGCAAACGGCGCGGCAGCGGAAGTCCCGCTTGCAGGTTTTCCTCACCATGCGATAAACCAGTATCTCCCTAAACTTGTGAAAGCCGGATATCGCGTCGCGGTCTGTGAGCAGCTCGAGGATCCGAAACTCGCCAAAGGAATTGTCAAGCGCGACATAGTTGATGTGGTCACGCCTGGTGTAAATTTTTCTGCCGAGTCGTCAAAAGTGAATAACTATTTTGCAGCTGTGGTCTCAGATGAACGGGAGTTCGGGATGGCTTTCTGTGACGCGACAACGGGAGAGTTTAACTTCGCGCAAGCCGGTCTCGATGAATTGGAGACATATCTCGCGAGAGTGGAGCCGCTCGAAATCGTTTTGCCGCGCAATACTTCGGAGAAGATCGAGCCGACAATCAACGCCACTTTAAAGAAATCGATCGTGACCCGCCGGGACGATTATATTTTTAATTTCGATTATACCTATGATAAACTGGTACACCACTTTAATGTTCAGAATCTGAAGGGGTTTGGAGCAGAATCAAAAATCCTCGCGATCCAGGCTGCGGGGGCTGCCCTCGATTACCTGGCGGAGACTCAAAACGGCAATCTTGCCCACATTGTGGGGATGTCTGAATTCAGCCTTTCCGGTTTTCTGGAAATCAATAGGACAAGCCGCAAGCATCTCGAAATTGTTGACGGCGCCTCCGACGAGAATAGAACGCTTCTTTCCGTACTGGATTCTACGCAAACGCCTATGGGCGCGAGGCTCCTCAGAAGAATTTTGCTCCAGCCCCTGAAAGACATCGAGCAAATTGATTCGCGGCTTGATGCGGTCGAAGAGTTGATCAAAGAAACGGAGACCCGCGGCGAGTTGGTCAAATCTTTGTCGGGCTTTGGAGATCTCGAGAGATTAGTGGCGAGGATTTCGACTAAACGGGCCTCCCCTCGCGAACTTGGCGCACTGCGCACCATGTTGAAGAGACTTCCGGAAATAAAGTCGATGATCCATGACCTGGCCCGCGATCTAAATCGTGGACTCTGGCATGAGATGGAGGATGGGATCGATCTCGAAGCATCATTGTTAAAACGGCTCGACGATTCGCTTGCGGATGATCTTCCGGCCCAAGTCGTCGACGGCGGCGTAATCAAAAAGGGTTTCAACACAGAGCTGGATGAGCTTCGAGGCCTTGCTTTTAATGCTAAGGATTGGATCGCACGTATGCAATCAACGGAAAGACAGCGAACCGGCATCCAGTCTCTGAAAGTAGATTATAACTCCGTATTCGGATATTATATTGAGATTACAAGATCAAATCTCTCGCGAGTCCCTCCTGATTATATTCGCAAGCAAACGCTTGTAAATGCGGAGCGATTTATTACGCAGGAGCTAAAAGAGTATGAAGAAAAAGTTCTTCATGCCGAGGAAAAAATCCAAAAGCTGGAGGCGCAGCTATTCGAGGAGTTGAGAAGCGAGGTCGCTTTGCAGTCGCCGTCGCTTCTGGCAACATCGAGGGTTCTCGCTCTCGCTGACGCTCTAATTTCATTTGCGAATGCAGCGGTTGCAAATAGCTACGTGCGTCCCGTAATTGATGAGTCGTTCGATATCGAGATCGAAGCCGGAAGACACCCGGTGGTGGAAAAAGTCTTGCCGAGCAGTGAAAGTTTCGTCCCGAACGACCTGCGTTTGACTGAAGGAAAGGAGCAGATCGCGCTCATTACGGGACCGAACATGGCGGGGAAATCTGTCTTCGTCAGACAAGTTGCCCTCATAGTCTTGATGGCACAGGCCGGTTCTTTCGTACCTGCAAAACGTACACGGATCGGAATTGTGGACAAAATTTTTACCCGCGTCGGCGCCTCGGATAACATCAGCGCAGGCGAGAGTACTTTCATGATCGAGATGCAGGAGGCGGCGAATATTCTGAATAATGCAACTCCGAGAAGTTTAATCCTCCTGGACGAAATCGGGAGAGGGACAAGCACCTTCGATGGCGTCTCGATAGCATGGTCAATCGTCGAATACCTACATCAGAACCCCGCGCGGAATGCCCGAACTCTGTTCGCCACACATTATCACGAGCTCAACGAGCTCTCCGATCTTTATCCGCGTGTAAAAAATTTCAAGGCGGACGTGCGTGAATACGGCGGTAAAGTAATCTTTCTCCACAGAGTCGTTGAAGGAAGCGCAGATCACAGTTACGGAATTCATGTCGCTGAGATGGCGGGCCTACCGAGGAGCGTGACATCGCGCGCAAAAGAAATCTTGACAAACTTAGAATCGTTCGAGCTTTCTGCGACGGAGACTGCTTCAGGGTCTCAATCCAAGTTGGACTCGCTTCGCACTCAGAAGATGCCGAGACCGCACAGGGTTATATCGAAAAACAAGGAAGGCGATTTGCAGATCGATATGTTCCAGCTCGGCGATGAGGAACTTCGTGATAAGATAAAGAGCGTTGACGTGAACAACCTCACTCCGGTTGAAGCTCTCAACAAAATTGCCGAAATTAAGAAAATAATTGAAAGGGAAAAGTAAATGCAGGAAACGGGTCGTGTGGTGTCGGTCCGCGGTTCAACCATAGTCGGCGAAACGGCGGCGGCCGAAAACTTCAGTGTAGGAGCGTATATTTCAATTGCAGTACATGATACAAAGATACTTGGCGTAGTCACCTCTGTCGAGCTGGCGCCCAATGCAGTGGTCAGGTTCGTCGCCAACCTCTTCGGGAAATCGGTCGCCGGAAAATTCGAGAGAGGAACAGAAGACCTCCCATGGCCTGGCTCGATAATCGAGATACCGTCGGAGTCCGAGCTTGATATCATCTTCAATACTTACCGAAAGCATGATTTTGCTCTCGGAGAAATTTCTCTTCTTAGCGGCAAGAAAAACTATATTGACCCCGACAAGTTTTTCAGCAGGCACATTGCGATCGTCGGCGCGACGGGATCGGGAAAATCCTGCACGGTCGCTTCCATACTTCAAAAAGTTGCCAAACTTCCCGGGGCGAGAATAATCATGATCGACCTTCACGACGAATACGGCGAAGCGTTCGGCGACCTCGCCGAGCGCGTCAACATCGGTGAATTCGAATTGCCGTATTGGGGGATGAACTTTGAAGAGCTGGTAGAAACTTTTGTCGACCCCGACGATCCTTTCGCGCGAACTGAAACTGTGGCAATGTCTGAAATCGTATTGAGCAGCAAAAGGCTGAAAAATCTCGCTTATAAAGATTCTCTCTCCGTCGATTCCCCCGTCTATTTCGATCTCTCCGACATAAAGGTAAGAATGCAGGCGCTCGATACAGAACGGCTCCCGAACGGAAAGGAAGGCCCGTTCTTCGGCAATTTCACTCGATTCGTCTTTAAATTTGATACCAAGTTTAATGACAAACGGTACGAATTTCTCTTCAAGCCGAAACGTTTCAAAACCACCGAAACTTTTTCTCAATTTTTGGATTCATTGTTCGGATTGAAATCCGGGAAATCTGTCGTGGTCCTCAACCTGAGCAACGTGCCGCAGGAAGTGACGAACGCCCTGGTCTCACTCCTCTCCCGATTGGTTTTTGACTTCAACATGTGGAATCCTGTCCGGGCAAATCTTCCGATACTTCTCGTCCTCGAAGAGGCACATAATTATCTAAACCCGCGCGGTCAATCGCAGACGGCCCGTCGAACGATCGAGCGAGTCGTCAAAGAAGGGAGAAAGTACGGGGTGAGCTGCATGGTGGTGAGCCAGCGTCCAACCGATGTAGCGGAATCCATTCTTTCGCAATGCAGCAACTTCGTGACTCTTCGTCTTTCGAACCCGGATGATCAGGCATTCATAAGGAAACTGATTCCGGAGTCGATGGGAGACCTCCTTGACATAGTTCCGGTGTTGAGACAGGGAGAAGGCCTTCTTCTAGGGGATGCCTGCATTATTCCGCTTCGAACGAAAATTGATGCGCCTGATCCGTTCCCGCGGAGCAGGGATGTGGAGTTCTACACGAAGTGGAGCATCCTCCCGCCCGCGGTGGACGTCGCGGGCGTCGTGGAACGATGGCGCAGAGTGAATTACTGACGGCGACGAAATCGGGAACTGAGAATTTGAACAAGTGAATCAGCGACAGCTTTTCCACACGATAGAAAAAACTGCATCGAAGGATTATCGCAACGATGAGGAATTGCTTCTGAGCGTCGTGCGCGAAATAATCGGCTCAGACGAAATGCGAATAAAAGGGGGAAGAATATGGAAGCTCGTTCCGAGAAAGAACGCCTATGTTCTCGTCAAGCAGATCGCCAAAGTCAAAGCTTTGCCCGACGACTTCATGCTGAAGGTCTCGGATTACGCTGATTTCGTCAAGATCGGGATTCAGAAAACTCTTCTAAATACTGAACAGAACCAGGACCTTCGTAGCAGAGGCATCGAGAAATATTCGGCGACAGGAGTCGGCGAGAAAGTCAAAGTCAAGGGCGTGCCGCTTTACCAGTATGTCCTGGCGTTCAACACGAACGGTGAAAACCCGGAGCTTTTCGACGCGCTCAACGTCATTGGAAGCGCAGTCACTGCGGTTCTGCGCGAGCGAAATGCTCTCGCGCGAACAAAACAGCTTGAGCAGGATATCGACAAGGCGCGCGAGATCCAGAGGAGCATTCTTCCCGAGCACGAACAAAAGTACGGTTCGTTTGAGATGTTTGGGGTCTCGGTCCCGGAACGAGTAGTTGGCGGCGACTTTTTCGACTACCTGCCGTCAGGTGAAGAAGGCGAACGGCTCGGCGTCGCCGTTGGCGATGCTGCGAGCAAAGGATTGAGCGCGGCAGTCGAGGCGCTGTATGTATCCGGCGCATTGAAAATGGGAGTCGAGCTTCAGACTAACATGGCTTCACTTGTCAAAAAAATAAACAATCTTGTCAACTGGACTTTTTCGGATTCTCGTTTCGTGACGTTGTTTTACGGCGAGTTCACCGACGGTAAAAGCGGGCTGTTTCTATACGTAAATGCCGGTCATAATCCGCCGATATTCTATAAGAGAAATAAGGGGGAGTTTTCCCAGCTCGATCCTACCGGTCCGGCTCTCGGAGTTGCGCCGAATGCGCGTTACCGTATCGGAAACGTGAACTTTGAAAAGGACGACCTGCTCATACTCTACACCGATGGAATTACAGAGGCTACCGATATTAATTTTTCCCTGTATGGCGAAGAGAGACTGAAGCGAAAAATAAGCGAGCTCGTGGATAGTGAGCCGCAAAAAATTTGTTACGGAATAATGGAAGATGTACAACGGTTCTCCGCATCGTCGGCGTATGCTGACGATAAGACCTTGGTAGTGATCAGAAGGATCGCATAATGTACGAAAATGAGAAATTATCCGGTCTCAACGGGCTCCTCTCGATGAGGAATTACTTCACAGGAATATTGTAACGATGGAATAACGGAACGGCAGATCGATGGAACAATTAAATGATGTGATGGCGCTGGTTCATTCACCGCAGACAAAGCTTCCTCAAGTAAAACTTGTAAAGGCTTTTGCGAATTCCTTCAAGAATGTCATCGCGACGGCGCGGACGTGTTATTCCTCGAAGGGAATCATCGAGGATGACTCGGTCGATCTCGATAAATACCGGGACCTCGCCTTGAGTATCTACGAAGCCGGGCACCACACCACGTTCCAGCATGCGACTTTCCAATTCCAGCTTTCGAATATTTCCCGGCAGTTCATCTGGTCTTTTCTTCATTCGCATCCGTTTTATAATTCCGAGCAGGTAAGCCAGCGGTACGTTGAGGTGAAAGACGGAAATTATTTTCTTCCTCCACTGCGCGGCGAGGCGCTCGAGCTTTTCACCAAGACCGCTTCTGCTCAGGTGGAATCCTACCGGAAGCTGGTCGAGCTTTTGATGAAACCTGCCGCCGGCGAGTATTATGAAATATTTCCGAACCGTAGAAATGACAGACGGTTTGCAAGCGAGGTGAAGAAGAAGGCCCAAGAAATTGCGAGATATGCGCTCCCGGTTGCGACTTTTTCCTATCTTTATCACACCATAAGCGGGATTACACTGCTCAGGTACGCGAAAATGTGTAATGCCGGGGACACGCCTTATGAACAGCGGCTCGTCGTCGGTATGATGGTACAGGAGCTTCTGAATTTCGATGAGAATTATAAAACGGTTTTGGAAGATCCCCTCCCTGAAAATTATTTCACGGAGAATGTTTCCAGCATCCGCGGGACTATGGGGGCGGATACCGGCGAGTTTATCGCGGAATTCGACCGCGAGATCGGGAATCACACTTCCAAGCTGGTCGATTACAAAGCAAATTCGGAGAAAACTATTGCCGATTCGGTTCGCGAAGTTCTCGGCAGAAGTCGGGCGGAACTTCCGGACAATGAAGCTATCTCTCTTGCGATCGATCCTGCAAAGAATAAAATCCTGGGCAACTCGCTTGTCCTGACGACTCACGATAAAGTGTCCCGTGCTTTGTACCATGCCTCATACACATTCAAGAAGAAGTTGAGCCACACGGCGGATTCGCAGGACCAGCGTCATAGGATGACCCCGGCATCCCGACCGGTCATAACCGAGCACATGAGTGATGAGCCGGACTACATTCTTCCAAAACTGGTGCAGATGGAAGAAGCCGCCGAAAAACTCTACCGCCGGACGATGGATATGACCTGGGAAGCTATTAATAAACTTCTGTCTATGAATGTCGGCAAAGAATACGCAGCTTATCTTCTCCCCAACTCCTTTCCGATTCGTTTCACGGAGTCGGCAGATCTGCTGAACCTCCATCACAAAGTAGAAATGCGGCTGTGCTACAACGCGCAGGAAGAAATCTGGAAGGCGTCTCTCGACGAAGTGGAACAGATAAAAGCTGTTCATCCGACTCTTGGAAAATTTCTGCTCCCGCCTTGCACGGTGCGCATGATGGCCGGAACAAAACCGTATTGTCCCGAAGGAAGACGTTATTGCGGCGTTCCGGTCTGGAAGCTCGATACATCGGAGTATTCGAGAACGATTTAGTCAGATGGTCTTCACGATTTATCAAGTCGCTGTCTTTTTTGTCATGGCGGCGATCACCTCATTCACGGTTTATCAGGGAAAGCACGGCGGGTATGATACCCTCGTCGGCTGGAAGTATCTTCCCATCGGTTTGTCTATGATAACTTTTGGAATGGTGATGGGCAACTTGAAACCCATTGTCCCCCACCGCTTCACCACCTTTTATAACATTGTTCAGTATTTCGGCCTGTACCTCCCCGGAATTTCTTTGATTGGCTACGCTATGGTGAAGCTGATACCCGGTATAACGGAATACATGGGTATACTCGCTGAAAAAAAATACCTGGAACAAAGCAAAGCATTTACGAAGCATCTTCTCAAACTCCAGGAGAGCGGCATCGTGCTCGCTTCGCCCGGAAGTCTCGGAGACGTTTTACAGCGAGTAGTCTCGATTGCTCAAGGAGTGACAGGAGCATATTTTTCCGCGATCTTTCTTTTTAACTCTCGCTCCAACATGATAAACGCAAGTTATTATTCCGGAAGGGGCGGGGAAACTATTGAGAAACTTGTCGAAACAAGTAACATCGATCTGCGCAATGTCGAACTTCCAGCGGACAAATTGGAGTTCCTTAAGCGACTCGCCGCGGGCCGGAAACCATACATAAGCTCGGACTGCCGCGAATTCCTCGACTTTTATATGGGAGACAAACCTGTCCCCGATGCTGGCTTACTGGACCAATGGAAGGTGAGAGAATTTGTTTTGGTTCCGCTGAGTATCGACAACATATCGGAAGGGATTCTCTGCTATCTTTTTCCCAACGGAGATTATTCCCAGGTGCTTCTCGAGCTTTTTGCGAATCAATGCTCGCTCGCAATGCGGAACGCAAAGCTGTTCGACGACATGCAGCAAAACACGATTGCACTCGAAGTCCAGCGGCGCAAGGCTGAGAATGCAAATCGCTCAAAGACCGAATTCCTTGCGAACATGAGTCACGAATTGAGAACTCCGCTCAACGCCATCATAGGTTTCAGCGAAGTTTTGAATACGGATCTGCATGAAATGCCTCCCGAAATGACTCACCAGTTCATCGGCCACATCAATCACAGCGGGAGACATCTACTGGAACTCGTCAACGATCTTCTGGATCTGTCGCGGCTCGAAATCGGAAGACTCAAGCTGGAGAAGTCGAGGTTCAAGTTGTACGACGAGCTGGCGCAAGCTGTCGAGATCGTGCAGCCGATGGCCGCCGAGAAAAAAATTACTATCCATATGGAGATAGAAGAATCGCTCGGCGAAATTTTTGCCGACCCGCAAAAACTCAGGCAGATAGTCATAAATTTGTTGTCCAATGCCGTGAAGTTCAGCCATATGAACAGTGAAATAGACCTGACCGTTCGAAAGAATGAGGAGTCGATTCACTTCTGCGTCGAGGATTTTGGGATGGGAATAAAAGCGGAAGACATTGAACGGCTCTTCAAGCCGTTCGAGCAGTTGACGCAGAATCCTTATGCAAAAAAGTACCGCGGCGTCGGATTGGGCCTTGCGCTTACGAGACGCCTAGTCGAATTGCACGGTGGAAGAGTCTGGGCCGAAAGCGAAATCAGCCGGGGTTCTAAATTTTTCTTTACTATACCGCAATGAGGAGTCAGAAGTCGAAGGCAAGACGTCAGCCGTTTTGACTCCCTGCATCTTGCTTTCGTACGATGATTTTTATTTCTAAAAGATGAAATACACAATCAAGAAGAGCACGGTTGGCGAGGCTCAGCGGCAGGTTTTCAAAATTGATTACGAACGAGACCTCAATCCCGACCAGCTCGATGTCGTCCGAACTGTAGACAGCCCCGTGCTTGTCATCGCGGGCGCTGGAACAGGAAAGACAAAGACGCTGACATATCGTGTCGCGTATCTCGTCGAGCTCGGGGGCAATCCACAATCTATTTTACTTCTCACCTTCACGCGCAAAGCCGCCGGCGAGATGCTGAAGCGCGCCGCTTCTCTGCTGAAGTCGACTTCGGCGGAGCAGGCGTCCGGCGGGACTTTCCATTCGTTTGCAAATTCTACTTTAAGGCGCTATGCGAAGACGCTTGGCTACGGCGAGCAGTTTACAATTCTCGACGATTCCGATGCGGCGGATGTCGTGAACCTCCTGCGAACCAAAATCAGCCCCGAAAAGAAAGGCCAGCGGTTTCCTAAGAAGGAAACACTCGTCGATATTTACAGCAAGTCCGAGAACACTCTGGCTCCGATAGAGGAAATCGTATTCAAGAATTATCCGCGGTTCATTGAACAGCTCGACGATGTTCTGAAATTGAAGAGACAGTTCGACGAATATAAGCGGAAATATAATTTGATGGACTACGACGATCTTCTGAAAAATCTACGCGAGCTCCTGGGGCAGAATGAATCCGTTAGGAAGTCCATCGCAGGCAAATTCAGCTTCATCATGGTCGATGAATTCCAGGATACGAATAAAGTCCAGGGAGACATCGTGAGGCTTCTTGGGGCCGACAAGCAGAACGTCATGGTCGTAGGAGACGATGCCCAAAGCATTTATTCTTTCCGTGGCGCGAATTTCAAAAATATTTTCGACTTTCCTTCGTATTTTCCTGATTGTAAAATCATTAAGCTTACGGAGAACTACCGCTCGACGCAGGGAATACTCAACTTCACCAACAAAGTCATCGATGCAGCAAAAGAAAAGTATGATAAGGAGCTCTATTCGAGGAAGAAAGTAGGGGGAAAACCCGCGGTCATCGCGACGGAAAACGAGAATGTCCAATCGAAATTCGTCGTGCAGAGAATACTCGAGCTTCGCGAGGCCGGGATCTCTCTAAACAACATCGCCGTTCTTTTCAGATCGTCTTATCTATCGTTCGACCTCGAAATAGAGCTTACCAGGGCGAATATACCGTACACAAAATTCGGCGGGATGAAGCTGGTGGAGTCCGCCCACATAAAAGATGTAATTGCCTTTCTGAGGGTCATCGAAAATCCTCAGGATGCGGTTGGCTGGCATCGAATACTTCTGCTTCATCCGGGGGTCGGGCCGAGAGTCGCGGAAAAAGTTCTCGACCGGATTGCAGGCGGCGGACCTGCAAGTACCGTTGAAGAACCCGGACTAAAAATCCCTACGAGCACTGCTGAACTCATCGAATTCATCAATGAAGAAGGCGGAAGAAAGAATCAGCCGTCGGAAAAGGTTGAGTCAGTGCTGAAATATTACGAGCCTTTGATGCGGTCGAAGTACGATGATTATGCCAAGCGAGAAAAGGACCTTGTTATGTTTGCTTCAATTGCAGAACGTTACCGTTCGCTTCAAAATTTTCTCGCCGACCTCGCGTTGGAACCGCCCACGCAAAGTGAAGTCGACATGGGAGAAATAGATCAGGAGCAGGAGCAGCTCGCGCTCTCGACAATCCATTCGGCCAAAGGACTCGAATGGAATAGCGTTTTCATTATCTGGGCTCTCGACGGGAAATTCCCATCTTTGCATGCAGGCGAGGACGACGACGAGCTTGAAGAAGAAAGACGTCTGATGTACGTTGCGTGTACGAGGGCAAAAGAAAATCTTTATGTCACGTATCCGATGAACATCTACGACAGGGAAAGCGGAAGGATCTTCACGAAGCCGAGCAGGTTTATCGATGTGGTTCCGGAAGATTACTACGAAAAGTGGGAATTGAATTTCGAGTAGTTGAAGTTTTCCAGCTTCGCTATCTTGTTATCCTACAACAGTTCCGAGGTAAGCAGCCCCGCCACGATGAGAACCCCTCCGATCGCCCCGACATTTCCGACGAATTCTCCGAAGGCGAAAAACGCGATGATATTCGCGAGAACCGGCTCCATGGAAAAAATTATCGCGGCTTTTACCGGTGTGGTCTCGCGCTGATATTTTGTCTGCAGGTAAGTTGAAAAAACAGTTGCGAGTATCGAAGTATAAAGGAGTGCCCAGATCAGTCCCGTTGTAAGATGTACTTCCACCCTTTCGAAGAACGGAGCCGCCGCAATGGAGAGAAGACAGGTAACCGCGAGCTGGAGAAGAGTGAGTTTCGATACGTCATGTTTTTTAGAGAAAATGTCCAAATAGACAATGTATATCGCGTAGGAAATGGCACAAAAAAGGGTGAGCAGGTCTCCAATATTAAAGCCTTGCCCGCTCGGCGACGTCAGCAGGTAAAGTCCGACCGCGACCAGAATTACTCCGATCAAATTTCCTCTTGAAGGAATTT
>DATJAY010000023.1 GCA_035515795.1 Candidatus Acidiferrales bacterium
AATTGCCGACATCATTACGAGACCGGCAAAGACAAAAAAGATTTTTTTCATCACAAAGCTCCGTGAATTTTCATTTTTGGACAGCTTCTTGTTTAGAGTTATTCTTCTTCCAGGGCCTGAACGAAATAAAATAAATCAGACCGATGATGATCAACAAAAATCCCCACCAAATTCCGAAATGGAGATTTCCGAAAACGACATTCCTCCCGAATGCCGAAAACATCGCTTCCGCAATATTCGAAAGAGTAATAATGATTCCATAAAGCAGCAATAGACTTCCTATGAAGAACCATATTGAAACGCCTTTGTTGTCTACCATTGTCAGCTCCTTACCAGAAAATTATTTGTAGTGCGATAAATACAGCGAACACAATGCCTGCCCAGAATATTGGCCGCTTGTACAACGGGTAGTTTCCTTCGGACGGTATTTCGGTGCAGCCACGGACAAGCCCGACTAGCTCGGACTCAGGCTTTGGTTTTGAAAGCAGACTTACAACGACTGTAATAATCACGCCAATTAAGAAACACCACAAAGCACGGAACATGTTTTCCGCCATCGGCTGCGCATACGAGGATAGCGCGATGTATTTTAATGCGCTCGGATCAATTTTCACCCACGCCCACATTCCGATGGAAGAACCGATCCCGGCAAACAATCCCCAGAAGCCGGCCTTCGGAGTGGCCTTTTTCCAAAGCATTCCGAGAAGAACGATACCGAACGTAGGTGCGACGAAGAAGCTGAACAATGCCTGCACATAATCCATGATGCTCGCAAACTGCTGCACGAGATAAGCTGTTCCAATACTTATGAAGACACCTATGATGGTACACCATCTTCCTATCTTAACGTAATACGCATCCGCTTCTTCTTTATTCGTGAAAAAAACATGCGCGGGTCTGTATATATCATAGGTCCATACGGTCGCAAATGCACTGACATTTCCCGCCATGCCTGACATGAACCCGGCAATCAGGGCCGTAATTCCGAGCCCCAACAATCCGGGACCGGCGTATCTTGCGAGCATAAGCGGAAGGACTTCGTTGAAACTGTGCGCACCGGCTGTCTTCGCAGCTATATCCTCGGGCAAGAGTCCCGGCATCACTGCGAGGCCGAGCAACCCGGGCAATATCACAATGAACGGAACCATCATCTTGAATCCGGCGCCAATGATCGGAGCCATCTTCGCCGCTCGCAAATCTTTCGCGGCCAGGACCCTCTGAACCACAAGAAAATCGGTCGTCCAGTATGCCATCGAGATGCACGCTCCCAGCCCAAACACTATGCCGACCCAGTTGATCCCCATCGGGTTGTCTTTGAAGGAACCAAGGGTACTCCAGAGATGCGTGTAGTCACCCACGGGAAAATTCTGGTGAATTTTTGCGACCATTCCGTTCCAACCACCGGCCTCCACCAGACCCAGTATCGGTATTACGAGAGCCCCGAGCCAGATAAGCATGAACTGCAACACTTCGTTGAATATCGCCGAAAGCAAACCTCCAAGAACGACGTAGACCATGACGGTAATGGATGAAACCCAAATGCTAAAATGAATATCCCAGCCAAGCACGACTTTCATAACCAAAGCCATCGCAAACATGTTGATGCCGCTCATGAGTACTGTCATAAAACCGAAAGAAACCGCGGAAAGCATGCTTGCGCTTTCGCCGTATCTTAGTTTCAGGTATCCTGGTACAGAGTGTGTCTTGCTGATGTGATAGAAAGGCATCATGACGATTGCAAGAAAAAGCATTGCGGGAATCGCGCCGACCCAGTACCAATGCGTTGCCAGAATTCCATATTGATAAGCCGATGCCGCCCAGCCCATTAATTCAAGCGAACCCAAATTTGCGGCAACGAATGAAAGACCGGCGATCCACATCGTCATTCTTCGGCCCGCCATGAAAAAATCTTCACCGGTCTTCGTAAATCTCAACAGATAGTAACCTATTACTAGGACGAAAATGAAATATATTCCAATTATGAGCGAGTCAACCCAATCGAGTGAGACGATGCTTGACCCGGCCGCAAATATCCACGCGATGAACGGCACGATTTCGCTAGTCATGAATCTCCCTTCTGCTTTTTGATCCTAATCGTTTGAAAAATGAATGGTTAAAAAACTCGAAGATAAACTTAAAGATATGGCGGTAAACTGCTTTATATCAATTCGTCGATAAGCGTTCTTCATTTATTCCTGAATGACAGGTGAGTATTCTCTTGATTCCAGGTCTAGTTGTTAGCGCTAACACCGTCAAGAATCTAATCCAACTAGTTTCCAATATCAAGGAATGCGCTCATGATCCGCAAAACCTTAAACCTGTGATTACTACCTTGCTCTGCGGACGATGAAGGCACACGATCCGTCAATCAGGAGGGAGGGTCCTGATCACCTTTCAACTCTTCCTGAAGCGCTCCCGCCTGCGAGTTTTTCAACCTCATCGACCGAAACCAAATTGAAATCTCCGGGAATTGTCTGCTTCAGGCAAGAAGCAGCGACGGCAAACTCGAGCGCTTCCCTTGTGCTGCTTTTTCTGAGCAGACCGTAGATCAACCCGCTGGCAAAAGAGTCCCCGCCGCCGACTCGGTCTACTATGAAAACATCGTATTTCTTTGACCGACGTGGCTCCTTGCAGTCTTTGTCGTCGTGCATGATGGCGCTCCACCCGTTTTGTGAAGCCGAATAACTCTCTCGGAGTGTAATTGCTACCGTCTTGAAATGAAATTTTTCCTTCAACTTCATCGCAAGTTCAAAGTACCCCTCTTGATCGAGCGTGCCTTCGTCAACATTTGTAATCCCTGCCTTCATGCCGAGACTCTTCTCGGCATCTTCTTCGTTTGCAATGCAGACATCGACATACTCCATGAGTGGAGTCATCACCGATTGCGCCTTCTGTGTCGTCCATAATTTCGCCCGATAATTTAAGTCCGCACTGACCATGACTCCGTTCTTCTTGGCCGCTGCGCAAGCCGTTTTCAATGTCTTCTGCGCTTTCTCTCCAAGTGCAGGAGTGATACCTGTCCAGTGAAACCACCTGGCATCTTTGAAAACTTTTTCCCAATCGAGCTCGTCTTCGGCAAGTTCGTTGACCGCAGAGTTAGCCCTATCATAGATGACCTTCGATCCTCTTTGGCTGGCACCTGTTTCCAGAAAATAAATTCCAATTCTATCGCCGCCACGTACGATGTAGTCCGTCTTCACACCGTACCTCCGCAGGCTGTTAACGGCAGATTGCCCGATCTCATGCTTGGGAAGTCGGGAAATGAAATAGCTGTCGAATCCGTAATTCGACAGAGCCACGGCAACGTTTGCTTCGCCGCCGCCGAAATTTATGTCGAACTGCTGCGATTGCACAAATCGTGAATAACCCGGAGTAGATAGCCGAAGCATTATTTCGCCTATCGTAACGACTTTTTCAGACATGACAATCCTTCTTAGGTAAGAATTTTAAATCGCGAATGTCAATTCGAGCCGGAGCTTTGGAAAATCCTTTCTTAAAATTCGACATTTACGATCTCCTTTCTCCTCTCGCGTTCGAGATGCTTTCCATCAAAACTTTTGCGTTGTCGGTGAGAACTTGATAATTCTCGGATGCAATTGCGTTCTTATCTAGAAGAGCCGTTCCGACGCCGACCGCGCATGCGCCGGCCTTGAGCCAGTCGCCCGCGTTGGTCAGAGTTACCCCTCCTGTCGGCATAAGCCTGAGATGCGGCATCGGCGCTAGTATTCCTTTGAAGAACGGCATTCCTACAACATCCGCAGGAAAGACCTTCACAATGTCTGCTCCGCATTCATATGCCGTCTGGATTTCAGTCGGAGTGAAAGCACCCGGCATCGCGGGAACACCGTTCCTGTGTGCCACGTCGATTATTTCCTTCTTGAATATCGGGCTGACGACATACGTTGCTCCAGCATCTATCGCTCTCTTCGCGGTCTCCGGATCCAGTACGGTTCCAACTCCGAGGATCATATAACTTCCTATTTCCCTGCTCGCATTTTCGATCACCTGGATCGCGTTGGGGACCGTCATGGTAATTTCAATCCCAGAGACTCCTCCTCTGTAAATCGCCTCAGCTACTCTGAGGAGTTTCTTAGAGTCAGATAATCTTATGACCGCAACTGCTCCCGCATCTATTATGGACTTTACTATTTGGTCTTTATTCATGCCTTCCCACAAATTGCATATTTAGAGAATTTTCTCATGATTATGAAATTATAAATTAAGGAAAGATATTACAACGAATATAATCTCGATTGTCAATCACTTGCATCGGTAAACAAACGAAATCCCCGCGACATCGAAAAATATTTCCGCAAGCTTCAATTTTTTAGCTAAGAGATAACGGCCAAGCCAACACCCTTTTTCTTCACGCATGTCTCCCGTAAAACCAGATTGGTTGGGATTTGAATGCGCTTTGGCCTGTAGTTTTCATAGTCACGAATGTGCTCTAACACGAGATCGACAGCCGTTTTGCCAAGTACATCGGTCGGTTGATTTACATAAGAAATCTCCGGTTTGATGAACCGGCTCACGCTGCTGTTGCCAAAACAGATTAGATCTATGTCATCGGGAATTTTCATTCCTACTTCAGCAGCGGCAGTGTACACGCCGAGCGCGACGGGATAAGTAACGGCGAAAATAAACTCAGGCATGTTCCCGGTCCGGTAGAATTCCATAAAGCCGTTGTAGCCGTTGTCTTCTCCAAAACCGCCGAAGACAACCCAGCCCGGATTGACCGGCAAGTCGTATTGCTTCATCGCATCGACAAAACCAGCATACCTGTCTTTACCAATGTTTATTTCTCTGTAGCCGCCAAGATGTGCGATCTTTTTGTAGCCTTTTCTTATCGCCTGCTCCACCGCATTAAACGCCCCCCCCCGATCATCCACCGTAACCTGGCTCGTACCTTTCATCTCAACAACTCTATCCATAAAGACTAACGGAACATTCCGACTCAGGACTTTTTCAAATATAGCCTTGTCTTTAGTTTGTTGGGTTATGGAAACTATGATCCCATCGACTCTCATAGCCAGCAGAGTGTCGATATGCTTCTTTTCTCTTGAAGAGTCTTCTTGAGAGACCATCAATGCAATATCGTAATTATTATTAAAGGCCGCATCATAAATTGCCTCGATTACGGAGCTGAAAAAAAAGTGCGCGATTTTGGGCACCACGACACCTATCGTATTTGATTTCTGGGAAGAGAGATTCCTCGCAGCAAAATTCGGAGTGTATCCCAGCTCCTCCGCGATTTTCTTCACCTCTTTTGTCGTCTCTCTCGAAATATCCGGATGTCCTCTAAGCGCTTTTGAGACGGTGACCTTTGAAACGTTCAGCCTTTTGGCTATGTCGTAGAGCGTGATGTGTGTTTTCTTTTTCAACTTCTTCCGTGATCCTTGTAGTTAACCAATAACTTTCCCGTTTACTTTAAATTAGCTGTTTCAAGCAAATAAAACCATATTTCAATGAAAATCAGGCATCTCTAAAGCTTATAAGCTTTCTTTGCAAGTTCATATGCCATGGCCCTCGCCATCACCTTCGCGTCTTCCTTCGTCACAATATGGCGTGCCACCATACCGGCAAGGAAATTTGCATCCATCCTGCGGGCTAAGTCGTGTCTTGCAGGGATAGACATAAACGCGCGTGTGTCGTCGGTAAAACCAACAGTGTTATAAATTCCGGCGGTCTCTGTTACACTCTCGCGGTATCTTATCATTCCTTGAAGGCTGTCATGGAACCACCATGGTGCACCCAGCTTAACTGCAGGGTAGACTCCTGCCAGCGGTGCAAGCTCCCTCGAATAAGTGGTCTCATCAAGAGTAAAAAGGACGACCGTAAGCTTCGGATTGTCACCGAATTCGTTCAGAAATTCGTGCATGCTGCGTACATACTCTGTCCGAACCGGGATGTCTCCTCCCTTGTCAGCTCCGAATCTGCTGAAAATTCTCTTGTCGTGATTCCGCATCGCGCCGGCATGGATCTGCATGACAAGCCCGTCATCGGCGCTCATCCGGGCCATCTCCATCAACATATGCGCGGTAAATGCGGAGGAATCTTTCTCACTCGCGGTTCCTTTAAGGGCACGATTAAAGATTGCTTCAGCTTCGCTTTCCGACAGTCTATGAGCATGCGGGCTTTCAATGCCCTGGTCTGTCGACACGCATCCCGTCGACTTAAAGAATTCGCGGCGATTTTCCAGAACTTTGATAAAGGTTTTGTAATCGAAAATTTGTGTGGCGGAAATCTCACCAAGTGAGTCGATCTCTTTTTTCCAGCCCGGCGAGAGAATATTTACGGCCGCGTCGGGACGAAAACATGGGATAACTCTTCGATTCCATCCAGACTCTCTTAATTTCTTGTGATATTCCAGACTGCTGGATGCCGCGTCAGTCGTCGTGAGGACTTCGATATTAAATTTCTCGAACAAAGACCGAGGCAGAAAGCTCTTGGTCTGCAGTTTCTTCCGGATGGCATCGTAAAACTTCATCGCATTCTTGGAATTCAACTTTCCTTCCATGCCGAAAACTTTTTCAAAAGTATAATCCAGCCATGCGCTACTCGGCGACGCGTCAAATAAATGATAATTGTCGGCAAAGACCTGCCAGATTTTTCTGTGATCCTTCTCCACCTCCGTACCGTCAATGGTCGGGATTCCGAGCGACTCCAGGTCAATTCCCTGCGAATAAAGCATCCGGAAAAGATAGTGGTCGGGTATGAGTATCAATTCCGTCGGATCGGGGAAAGGCTCGTTGTCGGCCAGGAGCTTCGCATCGACATGACCGTGGGGACTGATGATGGGTAGATCCTTCACGCCCTTGTATAATTCGAAGGCGATCTGCCTGACTTTCGGATCGGGATCAAAAAAACGATAGCTGTTGAGCTTTGAAGTTTTCATCGGTTTAGGGTCTTTCATAGTTAAGAACGATTCTTTGTTTGACGTACCCTTTTTGCTGTTTCACAATTAAGCCCATTCACGGAATCCGGCAATCAGCGAAAAGTCGCCATTACGAAATCTACTTCAACTGAATAAGTCGTGTAATCTTTGTCTCTCGAGACGGCCGGTTCGATCACAAACATTCTCCTGGATGACGCATTGAAAACAAGAGCGGCACTCACGGTGGCCACGCCTGTGCTATAGTCACTGCTTTGGATATACATTTGATACTTATCTCTCAGGTCACCGGTCCCTATTACATAATCGATCTCAGCCGATGGTTGTATATATATTCTTCGCGAAACATAGATGTTGCCATACAGGAGAAAGCCTGCGGAGAAAAAATCACCGTTCATCGACTCATTCAAGCGATTTAAGGGCGATGACCTATACATATCTTTCTCATATCCGAAGATCAGAGAGGCGAAGATCGGAATGGTAGCGGAGTCTCGCTTGAAATTCACCTCAAGACTCGGTGAAATCGCGTATTCAAGGACTTTGTTGCCGTTCATCTTTTGAGCCAGAGCCGCTCGAGAGACAGATACGCTGAAATCAGCTAAGCTTTCAATCGAATACCCTATCCCGCCCCCGATGGCCGTGCCAACTTTACTTGACGCGTAGGCGGCGCCAACTTCAAAACCGCTTTCTCCGTTCTTGAGGAACGTACCTTGCGAGAACCCTATGCTCACACTCAAGAAAGAAAAAAAGATAGTCAAGAGAATATGTCTCATAAACATTGTAACTCCTTTTCGTAAAAATTGGCAAGTAATTCCTTACAGTTAGCCCGGATGGCATCTTCCAATTCTTCATGCAGGGTCAATTGGACACCGGCGCTTTCTGAAGAAGCCACGCGAATAAATTTCGCGCCGCAATTCTGTTTTCAAAATCATCAGGGAGTTTTCTATTGTCCATGTATTCATTATAGAACCACGGGTCGCCCACCGCAAAGACAAATCCTTTTCCGAATTTTGCCGACGCCATGATGACATCACTCTTATCGACAAGCTCCGCCTTTGCCTGCCCTGAAATACTCAAAGTGCTGATCTCTTTCAGAAAGATCTTTTTAACGCCTTTGAATATTGGGCTTCCCGGGAAATCGACAAATGCGCCGTCGTCGTAATTCTTTCCCCCTACATGATTCCGGCTATCTTGATTAAAATGAATTCCGAAATGTTCGGCGAGTCTGTTAAGATTGGCAAACTCGCAGTTGCCGCTATCGTTCGCAAAGAGGACAAGAACCCCGCCGCGGCTCACCCAATTCACGATCGCTTCGACAGATTTATCGTCGATGTAATTCGGGTGCGGACTTTCAAGAGGCGTATCGGGATCGACTATAATGTAAAGACCTAACTTGCTCAAGTCATTTTCCGTGGGGGCAGAATCGAGTTCCGTCAACTCTGCATCGAGCTGCGTCAGAATATCCCCAAGTTGAGAGTAACCCGTGTTCTCCGTATCTTCCCAGACGTAATGGAAGCGGCGCTCTTTCCCATCCTTATCCTTTTTCCATTCGTTGTTGAAATAATAATCGAGACCTATCTTTTTGCCCTCACCGACATTTACCATCGAAGTGTCCTGCTTCAAAAAGTTTTTCAGCGGAACCTCCAATTCTCTGATTCCGCTAACAACGAGAGCGGCAATCTGGATTGCGCCGTATTGTGTAAAATGCGTGTCGTCTTGTTTCCCCTCCGGCAAAAGCCGATATTTTCCGGGCGGTATCCAGAGAAAAATTTTCTCCGATCCATCGGGCCCGAGCCCGTCGAACAGCGTCTCATCTCTGGCTTGAAGATCGATCAGCGGAACGTTCTCGTCTCTCGCGATCTCTTTGACCACTGCCGGATAGTCCCCGTGAGTGTTGATGCATTTCCCATTGTCATCGAACTTACGGCGATCAACCGGAGTGACCAAAATCGGAACGGCGCCTTTCTCCCTTGACTCCCGGACAAATTTCAGCAGATTCTGTTTGTATGCCGTATGGGGCTCAGCGTACCGGGATGTGTCCTCTTTCTTCTCGTCATTATGACCAAACTGAATGAAAACGTAATCGCCGTTCTTTATCTGGTCCAGCACCGATTGCCAGAGTCCCTGGTCTATGAAGCTTTTTGTGCTCCTCCCGTTCTTCGCATAATTCAAGACAGCGACCCTGTCGTCAAAGAACATCGGGATCATTTGTCCCCAGCCTCTCTCCGGATTGTCGGCGAGGGGTTTATCGGCCATCGTCGAGTCTCCGATCAGAAAAACTCTCACTTCGGCGTCGCGGTACACGTTGCCGGAAAATCCCGCCGTCAACATTAGAAGAAATATCTGAAGCGTTCTCTTCATGTATGCATTTCTCATCTTGCTTGCACGACGCTGATAATCCTAGAAAGACGCCACTAGAGAAAACCTGTTCACATTAGTAAATACATCCATCTTAGAAAAAGAATAATTAACTTCCCAAGCTGTCCCGCCGACTTGCACATTAAATCCGGCGCCAGCGGACCATGACTGGATATCACGATTCGTTTGGTAACCTCCTCTGAGCGCAAGCATGCCGAGAACTTTGTATTCCATACCGAGGTTGAATCTTTCGGAATAATTATTCGGATGAAGGAAGTCGGCAGCGAGCGTGAGTGCAGTTCCCTTGTCGTGGTTCTGATCCACGAAATCCATCAAATCGATTGCTCCGCCGACCGTGAACAATAACGGGAGTTGTTCGGCATATACTTCGCGTGTCACGTCGGACGCAAAATTCCGTATCGCCATTCCGAACCTAAAATCGTTGAAGGATGTATAGTATTTCACGCCGATGTCAAAGGCCAGTTTTGCAGCGTCGTTCTTGACGGAAGTCCCGTCTACAAAATTGTTAACGCCGAGATTCTGTCCGGCGTATTTCACGGTGCCCCCAACCATGAACTGGCTGCTGATCGCTTTCGCATAACTTATGCCGAAAGAATATGCTCCTACGTTCGGTATCGGGCCTGTATCGAGGTACCCTTTCTGCACATCGATAGTGGTTCCGATAAGCGTTCCATAGTCGACGGAAAGGAGATTTACACCGACGACGCCGTAGTTTCCGATCTTCCAGGAGATCGCGCCAGCATAGTAATTGATGTCAGCGATCCACTGTGTAAAATTTACGGACGCGTTGTATGTGGTGTTCATCTCCGCCAATCCCGCGGGGTTGTAAAACATTGCATCGGCGCCGGTCCCGAATGCGGAATAAGCTTCTCCCATCCCGCTGGCTTCCGGAGAGACACTCACAAGGAGGAAATCCATCGTGCTCTGCCCAAGCTTGTTCAAGTTAACCTGCGCGCGCGTACCCACTGAAGTTGTCACCAGCAATGCAAGCACTATCTCAAAAACTCTTTTCGATCTCATCTAATAAACTCCCTTCTGCCTACCTGACTATGATAAATTTCTGGAAAGACGTCTCACCATCGGGCTTTTGAAACACGGCGATATAAACACCGCTATAAGCTACTTGCTGGCTTGATGTCAGCAGGTTCCATTGCTCTGTGCCTGCATCAGCAATTTTCTGATTATGATTTATGGTGTACACCAGATCGCCATTTTCCGTATAAATCTTGATCGTGCAGACAGATGGCAGATTGAAAAAAGCAATCGTTCCAAAAGGGGCCAAAACGGGATCTAACCTACCAGTCACCACCTGCAACGGATCTTTGACGTTGTAAGGATTCGGCACAATTCTAATTTTCGAAAGATCATTTTGTGCCGGGCCGGGTCGAGGTATGGAACGAGTGTTCGGATAGAGAGTCCTGCCGCTGTAGATAATTTTTCCTCTTGTCGTGGGATCTGCATTCGGATCGGTAATTCCTATTCTAGCTTTCGACTGTACATAATAGTATGCATTTGCTAAATACATCGCAGTCGAATCTATAAAGAAATGAGACACTCCAACGTCGGTGGAGTCAGAATCATAGACCTGAACATACGCAACCGTGTCGAAGGCTGATATTCTACGCATGATTCTGTAGCCCGCGAAATTTGGCATACTCTCCGCCTGGGGATCGGACCACATTATCGAATCAGCGTGACTTGTATAACTGATGCTGACAGCCTGCGGAGGAGGAGGAGCTTGCGGAATCTGGTAGCCATGATCATAATTCCATTTTGCTCTAGATGCGCTTAACATTACGGAGTCTATTCCCATGCTTATCCATCTATCCTTGCTTTTATCAAACTCGGTCGCACCGGTAGGAAACTGGAACGTCGGAGGAAGCCATCCGGTATTCGGATCGGGCATATTCGGCGGATCCTGAAGTGTCCGATGAAGCCATTCATCGCCGACTTCCTTTCCTTTGTCAAATCCGATTCCTGTGAAGCCGCTTGCTATGACGATATGGATTTTCTGCCCGGGGTAAAATGTATACGGACCGAAACTGCAAGTCCTGTAGGAAACACCTCCACGCTCGGCCGATGGAAAGAAGAAAGGACTAGAGATTCCAATTTCGTCCGGATTTTCACAATGGTGACTACCGGCAATTTCGCCGGTCATTGGATCCATATCCGAAAACGCTCCCCTGACAGCGAAGAAATTCTTGTTCCCATATTGATCGTCCGAAGAGACGTATGGCAGCACGTTTGAGACTCCCGAATAAGTTACTGCCGGCTCCGAAGCATCGTCCTGGTCACCGGACGGATTAGTGCTGTCGTAAGGTTGAGACGCGTGGAGGATTGCATAGTATGTCATGTTCGGCGCAATCAATCTTCCATTCGACGAACCTACGGGTGCGCCCATATTGTCGCCAGGTTTAGCGGGATCATCAGCGCTGTATTCAAAGAAAACTCGAAGTGAATCTCCGGGCCTTCCTCCGTAATAGTGCTGCCAGCTGATCGTGGGATCATACGTCTCGTTTGTTAACGGCGCCGGATCATTCCCGTTTGAGAAAATTGCATTCGCGGCTGTCTCCTGCAAGTTTATGTACAGGCTGTCCAGCGTATCCTGCAACACGTTTGTAAAAATGAAATCACCTACTGCGTAGTCATTATTATAGCTCTGCGACCATACAAGCACTTTGCGATCGACTGTAACGCCAAACACGCTTGAGTCTACGACATCCGCGATTTCATCCGCTGTGGTATTTGTAAATCCGGAGTACGATGGATTATAAGTGCCGAAACCGGCTACAGGGACACTTCCACCGTTTATAGTTTGTGATGGATAATTGTACCTCAAATAATTCGTTAGGGAACCAATAATCCGGCCGTTTTGCAGGTAAGTATTTATGTAGCTGTAGACCGCGGGAATTTCGACAGTGTCTATCGTGACTTTATTGCGCACAAAAGTATGGTGCCAGTGCGGGACGGCCAAAACAATTCCCGCTCCTGTAAAAGCCTGAGGATACTGTCCCCTGTCGGCCATGATGCCGTAATCGTTTGGGAAAAAACTGGTCGAGGGATCAATGTTCACGTTCATCGGACCACCATTACCGGGCATCCCGAACCAAAGATGGCCTAGCCTGATAGTTGTTGTCGGAGACTGAGCCCAAACAATGCCGCAAGAACTCATCAATATCAGCGATATGAGAAAATTAAATCCTTTACTTATCATGACCTATTCCCTTCTTGAGGTTTTTTTCTATGTTCCATGGTCTTAGAAGTCTATTTTCACTCCGAACCATATGTCTCTCGGTTGACCGTACATGAACAGGTCGGCGAACGCGGGATTATGTATGTAAGGCTTGCTGGGGGAATTCAAGTCGCCGACTTTGTCATTGCCGGGAATATACCAACCGGGATTTTCAAGACGTAGGTTATCAAAGAGAGAAGAATTGTATATGGGCAAACGCAGTGTAGCCAGATACTCTGTTTCATCAGTGGCGCTCAAGAATGCGTAAGGCGGAGTTGAGTTTGATATTGCTCCGGTTCCGCCATAAGCCTGTTGATTGTATAATGCGGTCTCTTCACCCAACAGACTTATTTTCGTATTAAATACATTTGTTACATCCACAAAGAACGATGCCGCCAGCCCGGCGATCTTGAATTGTTTCTCGAGTCGCGCATCGATCCTGAAAAATCCTGGCCATTGCAGATATATGTTCCTGAGCTGAGGATCGGAGACAGTTCCCGTAAATAATGGAAAGTATTCCCCGTTCTTCCATGTGCCGAAAATGGTCAACGCCCAATTGCCAAGCAGGTCAAGCCCCGCGGGCTGCGGTCCCCAATTCTGCGGAGACCTCAGAATCAAGTCCCCGTTCAGTTGTGGGGCAGCAAAAGTGGGTTGTTCATTGCCGATATACAGGCTAGCTCCGGTGGTATCCGGGATCTCGTTTATTTTCTGGTACCCGGTGAGTCCCGTCTTTCTAAATTCATAATTGAAATTTATCCATCCGTTTATCCATGAGTTATCGCGTTTGGATAATTCCACTTCGACACCCTGTATATTCTGATACTCATTGCCGAGGTAGCTATTGTATGTGACTCCATTACTGGCTGCATTATATGTCACCCTTCCCGGCTTTCCTGTGACATCCTTATAGTAACCGGACACGCGAAGCATCACACCTCCGATGGGGTTGTATTCCACGCCAGTTTCATATTGGATTGTCCGCGGAGGCTCCATGTTAGGGTTGGACATCATATACAAGCCTTGTTTCGTGTATCTATATTGGAAATCATACATCGAATAATATGGCGGGCTGGATCGAAAGTGACCGTAATTAAAATAGAACTTGGAGTTCTCCGTTATCGGAAACGAAAGACCGACACGAGGGCTGATGGCATAAAAGTTTTGTATAGGCTGCAAAAACCCAGGTTCCACAGCATTCAGACTATCCCACTTATGCCATATCTGCGATTGGCCAGTTGCCAAATATTGATAGAGCCCTGTAGTGTCTTGCGGTAAAAATATTGTGGAGTATGCGAAGGCACTGTCGGAGCTCGGCCAGAGTCCGCCTCCTCCGTAGTAGTAGTCGAAACGAATGCCAAGATTCGCGACTATTCCTTCATAGTTTATCTGGTCCTGCAAATAAAGACCGGTCTGACTCGGCTTTTCATGATAGTTGAACTCGTAAGTATTGTAGGCATTGTTGTTCCATGTCTCATAAAAATTGTGATTCAAATCGAATTCATTATATTCGATACCTCCCTTCACGAAATTATGTTCACCTATCTGAGAAGAAAAGTCTCCCTTCGCCGTATATGAGTACGATTTTGAGTTGTCGTGCAGATCGCCTTCCTTGCTTCTGAATCTAAATAATGAAACCCATGGTGTGCTGGGCGGATCGTCATAGGATGCAAAAGTGAATGTGTCTGTCGGAGAATAGACCCTATGATTTGGAGCAAACTGCAATTTCCCGTAGGGCGACTCATCGAGATTAAATGGGCCAATTTCCGTGATCAGAGAGGTGTTCCTATTGTCTCCTGTCGGAGAATTATCCGATATCTCCGACCTGTTCAGAGTAATCTCATAAAAAGTCGTCGGACTCAACAGATGATTGAACGTCAAACCGGTTACGAGAGTTGTTTGATCGAGAATCGGGAAATATGCCTGGTCATACAGATAATTGTAACCGTCTCCAATTATGCTTGTGTTGCTGTAGATCCACTGGAGGTTATCCTGTTGCATGAAACCTCCTCTGTTGGAAACATCAGGGAGATCTCCATTAGGAGGCCGAATCGGACTCACGCCGATTTCTCTCTTCCAGAGTCCGTTGAGGGTCAGCGACATAGCGGCAGACGGCATTGCCTTGACTGACAGCATGGTTACCGAGGTGAAATCGTTATCGAGAGTAACAGGTTCCATGTAGTTCGTGTTCTTCGTATTGTTAGAGATGTAGAAAGTAGCATCACCTAGTGCCTTCCCGATAAGGGGGACCGGTCCACCGAAACCTCCGTCAAGATTGTAATCGCTGCCACCTTCTTTGTTTGCATGGTTGAGAAATGCGCTGCGAGTGCTGGTCAGCAGCGTTTCGGCCTGAGTGATTGTCATGTTTCCAAGTATGGTCGGATCCGACTGCATTTGTTTATTCAACCCGTTATAATCCGGGACGGTTGTGGTCATCCAGGCCATCAGCATATACATTTCAAGCGGAGTCACCTGTTGACTCAGCGGTTTTCCCTTGTTATAGGCGGAGGCTGCCGAGTCCCAACCGGGAACGAAAAGCAACTGGCTGGTGGTATCTGGATGAAATGCCACACTCGGATCCAAGTAAGGGCCGAGTATGGAATTATGAGGATCATACAGCGAATTTCCGAATCTCCGCATGTGGGATTGATCTCTTGAGACAGTCAGTGTACCATGATATGCGCTGGCAGTTCCGGTTTTCGTGGTAAAGTTGACCAAACCCGATCTGAAATTTCCATACTCCGCATTGTAGCCGCCGGACAATACGGACACCTGGTCAATCGAGCTTAGCGGAAGGTTCGTCTCGGAATTTCCCACCGCGGGGTTGTCGTAGGCAAGCCCATTCACCATGGTACCGACTTCGTCGGCCGTGCCTCCCCGGATAGTCAAGTAACCGTTCACGTCGACAGAAATACCGGGAAGCTTTTCAAGGAATTGGTTGATCTCTCTTATACCGGAAGTATTAAGAATTTCCGCGTTCGTGACAACCATTTGCGTCCCCGAGACCTCTTTGTGCAGCTCGTTTCTCTCTGCAGTGATCACAACTTCCCCAGTTTTGATTTCTGCAGATTCCAGCGCGAAATCTTCCGTGGCAACTCTCTCAATAGCGACAACTACCCCCTTCACAACCACGGGGGTGTAGCCGATCATAGACGCCCTGAGATCGTAGGTACCAGCAGGCACATTCACAATGAAGTATTTGCCGTTGATGTCCGAAGTTGCTCCCAAACTCGTTCCGACGACAAAAACGTTTACGCCCGGCAACGTTTCTCCGGTCTTAGCGTCTTTCACCGTCCCCTGAATTTTGCTTCTCGATTGTGAATAAGAAATCGAAGCGAAAGCAAAAACTATGATCGCGAATGGCAATCCCAGCTTCAAGATTCTATGCAACATTCTCAATCTCATAATTAGCTCCTAAATGTTTTTGAACGTCATGGTACACGGGTATTTGTTCACC
This sequence comes from Candidatus Acidiferrales bacterium, assembly GCA_035515795.1. Lineage (NCBI taxonomy): Bacteria > Pseudomonadati > Acidobacteriota > Terriglobia > Candidatus Acidiferrales > Candidatus Acidiferrales bacterium. The sequence goes on from DATJAY010000023.1 coordinate 15,958, forward strand.
TTCATGCGGACGAGGACATTCCACCTTTCAACAACTGCAAGATACATTAGACGATACGGCGGCGAGAACTACCATAGTGGAACAGAACCTGACACTGCAGACGATGTAGCAATTATCCAACTCGAAGCCTTTCCTTAATCAAACCGGGTTAAAAGTGAACGTTTAAGTTAACGGTTACTTTAACCGGTCATAATATGTGTAATATAATTTTGAATGTCAAGGATTTTCTATTTATCTGCTAAGGATGGACAAAAAATGCGCCTTTGACGCAAAGCGTGCTGCTTCCATGCCGGAAATCACCGCTTTAGTGAAATCCGCGAACGCAGGACGGGATTCCCTCCCCGTCCTGCAGAATCTTCTATTGAGGTCTTTGATTAGAAATGCTTTCAGACATAATTAGCGATGATCGCCTCTAACAGTTCTTGCTTTCCGCTGAGTTGTTTCGGCTCGCCGCCCTTCTCTGCTAGTTTTCTTAAATCGTCCAGAGCAAGCTTCCCCTTTTCGAATTCCGCACCCGCACCACTGTCGAAAGAGGAATATCTTTTCCGCCTGAACTCAAGGTAATCCGACTCCTTAAGAATTTTGTCGGCAATAATTAATGCTTTTGCAAATGTGTCCATGCCGGAAACATGCGCGATGAAAATGTCTTCAGGATCAGTTGAACTTCTTCTGGTTTTGGCGTCGAAATTTATTCCGCCGGCAGTGAATCCTCCAGCCTGCAAAATCACAAGCATGGCCTCGACCACCTCATGCACGTTGACGGGAAATTGGTCGGTGTCCCATCCATTTTGATAATCGCCCCGGTTTGCATCTATACTTCCAAGCAGGCCGGCATCGGCGGCAGCTTGAAGCTCGTGCTGGAAAGTATGTCCCGCGAGCGTGGCATGGTTCACCTCGATGTTGAGCTTGAAATCATTTTCGAGCCCATGCTTGTGAATAAAACCTATGACGGTCTCGGCATCGAAATCGTACTGGTGTTTCGTAGGTTCCATTGGCTTCGGCTCGATAAGAAATGTTCCTTTGAAGCCTTTACTCCTCGCGTAATCTCGCGCCATCTTAAGAAACATCCCAAGGTGTTCTTTTTCTCTCTTCATGTCCGTATTGAGAAGAGAAAAATATCCTTCGCGGCCGCCCCAGAACACATAGTTTGCTCCGCCCAGCTCGATCGTGGCGTCCAGAGTCCGCTTGACTTGTGTGCCGGCATAAGCGATCACATTAAAATCGGGATTCGTCGCTGCACCGTTCATATAACGAGGGTTACTGAAAAGGTTCGACGTTCCCCAGAGAAGTTTCACCCCTGAGGCGGCCTGTTTTTCTTTCGCATAATCGACCATGGCTCGAATTCTACTGTCCGATTCTCCAATCGTCGCGCCTTCGTCGACGATATCAAAATCATGGAAGCAATAAAACGGAGTACCAATCTTTGTCATAAACTCAAATGCGGCATCCATCTTGGCTTTAGCTCTCTTTATTGAATCGTCGGACTCGTTCCATTTGAAATCCTTTGTACCAGGGCCGAACGGATCGTTTCCGGTATTGCAGAAGGAGTGCCAGTATGCGGTCGAAAATCTCAAATGATCTTGGAGTCTCTTTCCGGCAACCACCTTGTCAGGATCGTACCACTTAAAAGCAAGAGGATTTTTAGACGACTGCCCCTCATACTTTACCTGGTTAATACCGGGGAAGTATTCTATCTGGCCTAAAGTTAAGTTAATCTTCATTTTTTTCTCCCAAAGATTGTAGATTAGTTTGTAATTCGTTCAGCCATTTTTCGTAAGCCGCTTTATATTTCGAGATATTATTGGAATCTGGCTCGACCGTCATCAAGCACTCCAGCCCCCTAAACGACTCGTCCAAAGAAGGATGAAATCCTGCGCCGAAAGCCGACGCTCTCGCAGCTCCCAGCGCGCCGTCGGTATTGTAAAGCTGGATCACTGCTCCGCTGAGTGAGGCAATTGTCTCTCTAAATATTTTGCTCAAGAACATATTTGCCATGCCGGCACGAATAATTTTTGAATCGACTCCGAGTTCCTTCAAAATATTTATCCCGTAATAAAATGAGAATGCAACGCCTTCGAGAACGGACCGTGTGAGGTGTTTTCGAGAATGAATGTTGAAATTCAATCCGGAGAATGAGGCCCCGATCTCTAAGTTTGTAAGCATTCGCTCCGCGCCATTTCCAAACGGCAGAAAAACCAAACCATCCGAGCCGATTCTGATCTCTCCGGCTGCGCGATTCATTTCCTCATATGGGATGGACGAGTCGAAAATTGTTTTTCGCATCCAACTATTTGAGATTCCCGTGCCATTTATACAGAGGAGAATTCCAAGTCTTCTCTTATCTTTCGTATGATTGACATGAGCAAAAGTGTTCACTCGCTGGTCTCTGTCAAATTTGATTTGATCGCTTACTCCATAAACGACACCGGAAGTGCCGGCGGTCGCTGCAATTTCACCCGGACGCAGCACGTTAAGTGAGAATGCATTGTTCGGCTGATCGCCCGCCCTATAGGTTATCGGAATGCCGCTCTTTAAACCAAGCTCGTCGGCGGATTCTTTCGTAAGCGTACCCTGATGTCCAAATACGGGGACTATTCCGGGAATCATAGCTTCACTGATCCCTAGATGCGCCATAAGAAAATGTGCCGGCTCTTCCGATTCGAAGTTCCACATTATTCCTTCCGAGAGGCCCTCGGCTGTTGTAGAAATTTCGCCGGTCATTTTCATCGCGATGTAATCTCCCGGCAGCATGAACTTGAAAGTCTTTTCGAAGACAGAACGTTCGTTTTCGATCACCCATCTGAGCTTGGATGCCGTAAAATTTCCCGGAGAGTTCAGCAAGAATCGAAGACATTTTTCTTTCCCGATCTCGGCGAACGCCTTGCTGCCTATTCCAACGGCTCTGCTGTCGCACCAGATAATAGATGGTCTCAAGACATCTTTGCGTTTGTCTACCAAAACTAAACCGTGCATTTGATACGTTATGCCGATCGCCGAAATGTCGGATGCCGACACTCGTGAAGATGAAAGAATTTCCGCAGAAACTTTTTTTACCGCGTTCCACCATGTCTCGGGATTCTGCTCGGCCCAGCCGGGTTTCGGAGAGTCTATTCTCATCTCGTCTTTTGGATAAGTGGCGCTCGCCACCGCTTCGCCCGACTTGACGTCGTAGAGCGCCGCTTTAATGGATGAGCTGCCGATATCGTAACCAACAGTCAGCATAAGTCTCAGTATCTCCCTGCAAAATAGAAAAACAAATTTGAAAAAATGAACCGGTTCATTTCGATTAAAAATATCGGAAAAAATCCTTCAAAACGCAACAGATATTTGATAATTTGCCTAATGGAGTGAAGTCTAAATAACCCCCAAAAAATGAGTTCGGAGTCAGGTTAAGGCAGACGTCGGCAACAGAACAAGGTCGAAGAGGCCGCTGCTTCCGTCAATACTAAGAAAGAACGAGCTCCTTCTTAATCTCACCGTTAGACTTCCAGGTGAGCAAGCCGCGCTTCTTATAAGAAGTATGAAGAAGACTATGAGAGATATGTCCCAACGGTTCTTTCAAGAATTCCCTGTAAATCGTTCCGATCTCGGGATTTTCATGCGACTTGCGAATCGGTTTACCTTCGTCCTCCGCATAAATAGATGCGGCGCGTTTTTTTCTGATTTCCAGACTCGTCGGGATCGGTTGTCCGCCGCCGCCGATGCATCCGCCGGGACACGTCATTACCTCTATGAACGCGTAAGGGGACTCTCCCTTTTCAATCTGGTCAAGAAGCCGGCGGGCATTTTTCAATGTGTGCGCCACCGCGACTCTTATCTTAGTACCGCTCATGTCAACTTCTGCTTCCTTGATTCCTTCCATACCACGCACGGCGGTGAAATTTATGTTCGGCAGAGAGGAACCGGTCACAACTTCATAAGCAGTCCTGAGCGCGGCTTCCATCACTCCGCCTGTCGTGCCAAAGATCACCGCAGCTCCAGTTGATTCACCCAACGGATTGTCAAACTCTTCGGAGGGAAGCGACGAGAATTGGATCCCCGATTCCTTGAACATCCTCGCAAGCTCGCGAGTTGTCAGCACGTAATCGACATCGTAAAATGCATCGTCATCCGACCAGGACTTTTTCTCTTTCCAGTAAGCGAATGCGCTCATCATCTCAGGCCGCTTCGCTTCATATTTCTTCGCAGTGCACGGCATAATTGAGACAACCACCATCTTTCTCGGATCAATGCCGGTCTTAGCTGCATAATAAGTTTTTGCCACCGCACCGAACATTTGCTGCGGAGACTTGCATGTCGATAGATGATCCAAAGAATTCGGGAAGAAATGTTCGATAAATTTTATCCATCCTGGCGAACATGAAGTGATCATAGGTAAGACGCCGCCCTTGGTAAGGCGTTTTATCAGCTCATGTCCTTCTTCCATGATCGTCAGGTCCGCAGTGAACTGCGTATCGAACACTTTGTTGAAGCCGAGGCGGCGCAAGCCTGCGACCATCTGTCCCGTCACAAGTGCACCATGGCCCATGCCCATGGCTTCGCCTATGCCGACGCGGATCGCAGGAGCCGTCTGTACTATCACAACTTTGTCCGGATTGAGAATCTCTTCAAACACTTTATCGGTATCGTCACGTTCGACGATTGCGCCGGTCGGGCAAACCAGCGCACATTGCCCGCAGTTTGTGCAGGCAACATTTCCGAGTCCCTTGTCCATGTAAGTCGAAACTTTGCTTTTGTTTCCTCGCCTCGTAAAATCAATTGCGTAAACCGTCTGAACCGTCGCGCACACGGCAACGCATCTTCCGCAAAGGATACATTTATTCGGATCTCTTATGATCGATGGAGAAGTCAAATCCAGTTCTTCAACGGGTCTCGTTCTGACAAAAACATCGTCCTTCACACCCAATTCCGCCGATATCTCTTGGAGCTCGCAATTCTGGTTTCGCAGACAGGAGAGACAATCTTTCGGGTGGTTGGCGAGAAGAAGCTCGACATTTGTCCGTCGTGCCTCGCGAATGCGTGGAGAGTTGGTGGCAATCTCGATCCCTTCACGGATACATGTCGAACAGGAACGCACGAGAGTTCTTGCGCCTTTGACTTCGACGAGACAAACACCGCAAGACGCATTTCGTGAGACCCCCTCGAGGTAGCACAGTGTCGGTATCTTTATTCCCGCACTCGCACACGCGTCGAGGATCGTCATACCGTCCGGTGCCTGATACTCATTGCCGTTGACTTTTATGTTCACCATCTTGGTATCCATCAAAAATTCTCCTTTAAATATACGGCGATCTTCAATTCGCCCGACTTTAATCTTTTTCGAATGACCCTTCGGTCTGGTCGACGCATTTCACGTCGCATCGCAAACACCGCGCAGCTTCTTCAAGTGCCTCTTGCCCGCTTAAACCCGACAGGATCTCCTGGAAGGTCAAGATGCGTTCCATGATGGGAAGCTTTTTTACCTCAACTTTCTTGATCGATTCCGGCTCGGCAGGGACTTCATCTTTGTACTTGAACTCTCTAAATAGATGATGGAACCTCTTTTCTTTCATCAAGTCGAAGTCGATTGCTTCTGCTGCGCTTCTTGCTATTCCCATCGCTTCGGAAACGGTTGCCGGACCGGTAACCGCATCGCCGCCGGCATATACTCTGGCCAGGTTGGTTCTGTATCCCGGCTGATGCGCTCTGATCGAGCCATTTTTTCTGACTTCCAGTCCGATCTCCTTCGCCGGTTCGAATTCCACTTTCTCGCCGACTGCCAATATTACCATATCGCATTCCACAACGGCGGTTTCCCCGGTGTCTACGGGCTTCTTCCTTCCGGCGCTGTCAAACCCATCAAGTTTCATCTTGTGGATTTCTAGTCCGGTAACCCTTCCCTTAGCATCGCCGATGATTCTGCTCGGAGCCGACATGAACATGAACTTGATGCATTCATCCACGGCATCGTTTATCTCGTGAGAATTTGCCGGCATCTCATCTCTATCACGGCGATAGACTATCGCAACATCCGCACCGAGTCTCAGACAGGAACGGGCAACATCTATTGCCACGTTGCCGGCACCGACGATCGCTATATTTTTTCCGATTGGGAGTTTCTTTCCAAGAGCAAACTTCTCGAGAAATTCATAACCTTCAAGTACGCCGTCCAGTTCTTTGCCCGGAATATCGAGTCCGATATCCTTCTGCGCACCGACCGCAATAAATACGGCATCATTCTGTTTCTGTAGATGCTTGAAGCCGGCTCCTTTTCCGATGCGAGTATTGAAAACAAATTTTACTCCCAACTTTTTGAAAAGCTCGAGTTCCTTGTTTAACACGTCTTTGGGCAGGCGATAAGCCGGAATGCCGTATTGCAGAATCCCTCCTGCTTTTGCATGACTATCGTAAACCGTGACACTGTGTCCGAGCCGAACGAGATAGTATGCGGCAGTCAATCCCGCAGGCCCAGCACCGATGATTGCGACCTTCTTTCCCGTCGGCGAAAGTTTCTCTTTGATCAGACGCTGATAAATTTCTTTTTCTCTTCCCATCTTGTACATAGTATCCGCAAGGTAGCGATGAATCTCGCCCTGTGACACCGCATCGTCGATCATATCTCTGCGGCATCGCATCTGGCAATGGAAGTAACAGATCCTTCCTACAGTACCTGGAAGCGGATTGTCGCGCAAAGTCAATTCAAAGGCTTCTTCGATCCTCCGCTCTTTCAAGAGCTGCAGATATCCCGGGATATTCATGTGCAGCGGGCAACTGTTTTCGCAAAGAGCCATGAACAGACTTTCACACACGCCGGCTTTGCACCGCTTTTGGTTTATATGTCTTTCGTATTCGTCGCGAAAATACTTGAGTGTGGTCAGAACCGGATTTGCACTCGTTTGTCCGAGACCGCAGAGGGCGGAATCTTTTATCACATATGCCAATCTTTCCAGCGTATCCAGGTCGGCCATCGTCGCATCGCCGCGCGTGATTTTATTCAGGATGGCCAGCATCTGCGAGAGACCTTCTCGGCACGGAGTGCACTTCCCGCAAGATTCGTTGTGAGTCACTTCGACGAAATATCTGGCGACGTCCACCATGCAATTATCCTGATCCATCACCACCATACCGCCAGACCCCATGATCGTGCCTAGCTTCGTCAGAGACTCATAATCGACAGGAGTATTAAAATATTCGACCGGTATACATCCGCCGGAAGGGCCGCCGGTCTGGACTGCACGTATCTTTTTTTTGTTTCCGGTGCCCTCTCCCATCTGATAAATAATATTTTCAAGCGGAGTGCCGAGCGGCAACTCAACCAAGCCGGTGTTTTTAACTTTGCCGACAAGCGAAAAAACTTTTGTACCGGTGCTGTTTGCAGTCCCAAATTTTGAGAACTCGTCACCGCCGATCGTCACAATCAACGGGACATTGTACCATGTTTCAACATTATTTATGTTCGTCGGTTTTCCCCACAAACCTTTCTGCGCGGGGTATGGCGGACGAGTAATCGGACGTCCTGCTCTGCCTTCAATCGATGCAATAAGAGCCGTTTCTTCACCGCACACAAATGCGCCGGCACCTTCAACATGAGTCAGATCGAAACTGAAAGAAGCGCCGAAAATATTTTGCCCGAGGATCCCGCACTCCCGTGCGGCAGCAACAGCTTTCTTGAACCGCTCGACCGCAAGCGGATATTCAGCGCGAACATACATTATGCCTTCAGGCGCACCCATCACATAAGCGCCGATCAACATTCCCTCGATCAATGCCTGCGGATCGCTCTCAATCTCGTTGCGGTTCATGTATGCGCCCGGATCGCCTTCGTCGGCATTACAAATGATATACTTTCTGTCAGACTCTGCCTTCTTCATCATTTCCCACTTGATGCCTGTAGGAAACCCTGCCCCGCCACGTCCACGCAATTTGGATTTTTTAATCTCATCGAGCACGGAATCGGGTGTCATCTGGGTCAACGCCTTCAGCAGTGCTGCGTAGCCGCCAACCGCTATGTATTCTTCTATGTCTTCAGGATTAATCAACCCTGCTTCCCGAAGAACAATTTTCTTCTGTCCCTTGAAAAAGGGAATTTCATTCCATAGCGGAATATTACTGAGACCGGCACCGAACTCAATTCCTGAAGTGAAAAAATTCCATTTCTCAATCCTGCAGAGAGCCTTCTTCACCGGCATAAGGCCGTTACTCAGGCTTTCCACGATTTTCTCTGCGTCCTTCGGAGTTACCTTGTGCAAAATGACAAGCGGCATTCCCGGCAAATAACAATTGACGATCGGTTCTTCGGCACAGAACCCGAAGCAGCCTGTTATAGAAAGTTGGATCTTGGCGTGCTTTACTCTTATGGCTTTCTGAAAACTCTCATAAACTTCCTTTGCACCGTTCCCGATTCCGCAGGTCCCCATTCCCACAGAAATCCTGGGAATATCCGGCAATATTTTCTTGAGCCCTCTCTGCCTGATTTCTTCCAACGCTGCACTATCAAGTAGTTTCATTGATTTTTCCTCCCCTTGGAAACCTTGCTCAATAGCTTCTTCAGTTTTGCGGTTGTCATATTACTACAAATGTTTCCGTCAATAGCAACGACTGGAGCGAGAGCGCATTGGCCAAAGCAGGCTACGGTCGATACCGTAAACTTGTTATCGGAGGAGGTGAATCCGGATTCTCCGGCATCGAGCTCTTTTCCGCCGCCCAACACTAATCCAAGGTCATCGAGTAGTACCTTGGAGCCTTTCGTATGGCATGCAGTGCCCCGACATACGGTGACGGTGTGTTCACCCTGCGGTTTAAGATTGAAAAAAGAATAAAACGTAACGACGTTGTAAATTCTGGAAAGTGGTACACCGGTTTTCATCGCGACGTGGTTCAATGCGTCCTCGGAAAGATACTTCTGTTCGCTCTGAAGCTGTGTCTCTTCAAGTATCCCAAGAAGCTCACCCTGCTGACCCTTGTGTTTAGCGACAACCGAATCTATTTCATGTAAAAAGGAATCTCCGCTAAGATGAATTCCATCGGATAGTTCTCGCGATGTCGTTTGTGACTCGTTCATGCCTACTCCTTTATGAGAATAAAAGAAAAGTGAATGATGAGGTTTTTAGAATATTAGAATGGGATCGGATAAATTTTATTTACGCACACCCACTGACATTTATTTTAGTTTTATATTCTTAATATTTAGAGTTTGTGATAAAATTTTTGCATACTGCACGAAAACGATGTAATAATATTAACAAAGGGACACAAAAAAATCAAGACAACCCGGGACTGAAAGGCTAAAAGCATCTTGGATTTCGCGATTTGGCTATTACAATTTTTTTTTGCAATTTATAGCGCAACAAAAGCGTGGGAATTCATGCAAAAAATTTTTTTGTCCGTAATTGGAATAATTATATCAATATATCCTACATCCTCTTTTTCAAAAACGACCGACCTAAAAGGAAAAATCATGGATGCAGAAACAGGACTTCCGTTAAAGAACATCCACGTGCTCATCCACGAATTACAGAGGGAAGCCATTTCAGATAGCGGCGGCTTTTTTAGTTTCACATCGGTAGAAGCAGGAACATATCACCTATCGTTTGCAAACCCGGCTTATGCCCGGTACGAAAAGGAAGTCCGCACCGACGACACACTGATAATTCGCCTCGACCCGGTTGTCTTCCACGGACCGGAAGTCATCGTCACCAGCACTAAAGGGGAAGTTCCATCGTCGCCCGTCCCGACTATCGTGGTTGATGGAATGATGCTTCCGCAAACCGGCGCGCCGACGGTTTCCGATATTCTGAGTCAACAACCCGGCGTTGCGCTGGTACGCGATGGGATGTGGGAAACCGACGTATCAATCCGTGGCATGACGAGAAATAATGTTGTGATGATGGTCGACAACACCCGGCTTGAGACAGCTAATGATATTGCAACAGCCCTTTCTTTGATAAATCCATTCGATCTCGATCGCATCGAAGTTATCAAAGGAGCCAACTCGGCTCTCGCCGGGACCGGAGCGTTCGGAGGAGTCGTAAATTGCATTAGCAAATCGCCCTCGTACAGCGACCAGCCTAGATTTGACGGCGAATCTCTAATTCAGTATGAATCGGTAAATCACAGCAGTGCGGAGTATCTCGCACTCGAAAGCGGGTCCGAGAATTTTAAACTTCGTGGCAGCGGAGAATACAGGAAAGCCGGGAATTACGAAACTCCTTTAGGAGATGTGCCAAATTCCCAGTACAATGATTTCGGTCTGACCGGAGACGCTGGTATAAAGTTATTCAACAACCATTCACTCGACCTCACATACCAGCGGTTTCAGGCAGAGGATACGGGGATCCCAGGCGATTCATTGTTTACTCAAACCGCTTCGGCAAAATATACGCTTGCGCGACGCGAACTTTACAAGTTGGAATATTCTATCCCGGACATCAGTGATGCTTTTCCCGTGCTTATTCTTCGCGCGTCAAGACAGATCATCGAGAGGCATGTGCAAGTAATTCAAACTCCAACGCTGACTTTGACGCCACATGCCATACATGGCACAGACATGTTTCAAATTGAAGGCTCGATTGTCCCCGCGACCGGCCACTTCCTTACCGCCGGCGTCGAAGTCTGGCAACGAACCTTGGATAGCAAACGCGAACGATACAACTACTCCAACAATACCGTCATCCAGGATGTCCCTCTCCCCAATTCTTCGTTCGGGAGCGCGGGAATCTATGCGCAGGACGAGTGGCAATTGATACCACAAGCGACGATAGTTGTTCTTGGAGGAAGATGCGATTTTATTCGCGTTCACAACGACCTGACAGTAGACACTGTCTGGATACAAAACTCCAGCGGTCAAAAAACTTTCCCTCAAGATGAAAATGTCCTCTGGCCGGAAAATACAAGCAGCTCGGCAAGCTGGAGTGCCAATCTCGGAATTGACCAGAAGATTTATGAGTCCTTGAACGGCTCCGTTTTGTTATCAACCGCATTTCGATCCCCTTCGCTGGAAGAACGTTACCAGTATTTAAACTTCGGCGGATCGATCCATGTCGGCAACCCCGATCTTCAGCCGGAACAAAGTGTTTCGATTAATTGCGGATTAGAGTGGCGCACATTGTTGCTGCGACTCGATGGCGACGTCTACTACAATTCACTTCGAGATTTGGTCTCGGAAGTCCTCGGAACTTTCGAAGGAAATCCAGCCTATGTAAAAATAAATATCGGCCAGGCAAGAATGTATGGATACGAGTTGTCTGCCGAAACAGATGCGGCATCTCATCTCATATTCGGGGCGACTCTTTCTTACGTTCGTGGTGAGAACACGAAGAGTCATGCCAATCTTCCTCAAATTCCCCCGCTTCACGCTGCATTCTCAGCTAACTATATGTTTGGTAACCTCGGGACCATTGATGCCCAGCTGGAAGGAGATGCCAGGCAAGATTTCTCTGCTGTCGGCGAAAATCCTCCTGCAGGTTATATCCTTATAGACGCAGGCTATAGAAGTGTTCCGGTTGCATTTTCCGGGATATTTATAACGTTAAATTTAGGGGTGCACAATCTTTTCAATCGTGCTTATATGAACTTCCTTTCGACCGCACGAGGAGAAATCAAATACGAGCCCGGCAGAAATATATTTGCGACTGCGTCGGTGCAATGGTAGTTATAAAAAAATCTAGCACATGACCTGGCTTTCGTTCGCGTTTATATCTGCCATTCTCTCCGCAACCGCCGCGGTGACGCAGAAAAAGATCCTCTTCAAGATCGACGCCCTGACATTTTCATTCCTGCTTTCCGCAGTCATCATGATAATGTCTTTCGGTGCACTGCTCATAGTCGATGTTACAGACGTCTCTGGCATAACGCTGGCCATCCTCATACTCAAGGGCGTCATCAATGCGTTTGCATTTGTGCTCGTAATGATGATGTTGGAACGCTCTGACATAAGCGGAACACTCCCTCTCCTCGCATTGACTCCGGGCATCACGGCAGTCCTGGCATTTGCCGCAATCGGCGAGACGATCACTGCAATAGAAATGATTGGATTGTTGCTTATGATTGGAGGAGTCCTCCTCCTGGAGCGGAGACCGACCGGACTCGGAAATTTTAGGGCACAGCGGTACATCTGGGCGGCCCTATTGCTGTTTGCAGTCTCAGCCGTGATGGATAAAGTCCTCGTGAGCGGCTACAAGACTTCGCCAATTGTGGTCCTTTTTTACCAGCACGCGGTCTTTCTAGTAGTGTATGTAATTTTGTTTTTCAATCGGAGAAATTCTCTTCGCCAATTGCTTACGAGAAAACATATCCCGGTTCTGCTTCTCATCGGCTTGGTGGCACTGTTTACTATCGGATACCGCCTAACGCAGCTTGATGCGGTGAAAACCGGAAATGTTGCTATGGTTCTTGCAGTCAAACGCACTTCGGTTTTTTATGCATCCCTCATCGGTGGAAAGATGTTCAGCGAAAAGCATCTCCTCATACGCCTCGCAGGTGCTGCAGTCATAATTGCCGCCGGCTTCATTATCCTTCGCAACGTGGCATAATAATCGACCTCAACCGCTCTCTCTTATTTCAAAGGGGAGTCATAGTGTGGTGACTTGAATTAAGCTGGGACTAACACATTCGACGGATTAAGTGGTGACAAGAATGATTTGGGGGAGAAGGTTCTAAAACTCTTTCACTGTCTCTCATTCATGAACAGCCTGCCTTGTAATCGTTCCAAACCAGAGGCAACTTGTAGTGAGAGGTCCGCATCGGGGAGCCACTGAGGTCAGCGCTAATATTCCATGGAGATGATTCGTTCATTCAAGAGTCTGCTTTTGAAGGTTTTGTATGACATCAGGGACAAATCGTTCGCTCAGGCCACTTCCAAATGAGAATGTGTAGAGCAAAAGCAGGTTTGAGCCTATGAATGTCAGAACTACTCCGGACTGTTGCATTAGAATTAGAATACGCGTGAATCCATTCAAAGTGGTGTGCATCCATGATGAATATTTTGGAATCAAGATACCTCTAAACCGAGTCAAAACGGAGACGAGAGATCCGCACGCGCCGAAGGTACCACCCATGAGAATATGGTAAATTAGCGTTTTGCCGAAATATTGAGAGTACAAGAGTGGGGGACGATTGACAAGGCAGCAAATACTATTGCCGCAAAAACATACTTGAGATGTACAGATTCGGTTGATTTACTCTCGATGAATTGTTCAACCTCCGCAAAATAATTTGTCTCTTTAAGAGATTTTCCAGATTTTAGTGCGACATAAAAGGCTGTCGCGATTAGAGTCTGGGCAAGATATTGTCGTCTTTTGGGAATTGAAACTGTTACTCTTGAAAGGAGTGCCTTGGAAGTTACAATAACTTCAGATGCATTGGTAAATTTGGGAATAATATATTCGTAAACGAAAGATCTTTCACGTTCTATAAAATAGATAGCGATATCAGGCTCATCTACAACAATAAATTTGATGATCCGGCCTTCACGGTTTGTACCTCCAACTTTATATCCTAGCCAGGGAACGTAGTTGGATTTGTCATCTTCTATCATTTAAACACCTCCATAACAAGTCGAATATAAGTGTTGCCTAATTACAGCTAGTCTGCAAAAAATCAAAGCAGCAGTTCAGCAGAAAGAGTGTTGTCATTGCTTCTTTTGTCTAGAAATCCTCTGCACGTCTTCAATGGCAATCTTCACTATGCTGGCTACGCAAGATGTTAATCCGCGGTTCTCAGAAAGTCAAGGGTGCCTGCATGTAAGCGTTACACAAGGTGGATCAAAGGGAGAGGGGGAACTAATTTAGACTTAGTTTAGTTCTAGATTCTGGATAAAGAAGAATGATAAGAACACTAAGCATACCGCTCCCCCTCACGGTTATCGTGTTATTGCTTTGCGCTTCGACATCACAAGCACAAATTACCGCGACCGCAAGAGTAACTTTGACTGTAATCCCCGCTCCCGGAATCAGCTTCGCTTCGGCAAATCCTGTGGGAAATACCTCGCGGCTGAATCAGGCTAACGATGGCGGGATTACATTTTGCACCTCCAGCAACGTTGCCGTCATTCTGAACTCTTTTGGGGAAAAGAAAATGTTGGATTCAGATCATCTCGGTCATGGGGCGACGAAAACTCTAACCACAAAAGAGCTCAACGGCCTATCGAAGGTCGAAGTAATATACATCGGAAACTAAAGCCTCAATCTTCTCTTCTGTCGCACAAATCTCCTGGACCTTTTAAATAACGTGATGGCCGCTCCCGGTATCTTGACTGGAATTGGTTTATCACTCAATATCCCTGTGAACCGTCTGCGGAGAGAATGCCGGCAGACATACGGAAATATATTCGGCTCCCTGCGGTCTTGGAGTGCTGTACTGGACCCACTCACCATGGTGTGCGATGATTGCCTGGCCTGCTCTGACTTCGAAGACCTCCATCGTAGTTGCAACGCGCAGTAAGCCTCGAAGGACAACAGTATACTCATCGAACTCCGGTGTCTGACCCGGTTCAATCCACCCTTCCGAACTTTTCATTCTCGCAATGCTGACCGCCGGGGTTTTTGAGCTCACATTGCCGATAAACTCTTCGATGATTTTCGGTTTGTTTCCCGCGGCCTGAACTTTAACCGGAGATTTGATAATCGTTGGCATTTATTTATCCTTGCATGATAGTTTGTCCAGCATGTCCGAGAATGGCAAGATGGCGAATGAAATCTTCCGGCTCACCTGGCGAAATCACCACCGTGCGATTCGGGTAACGCAGCACTATTGTCTTATGCTGGTCGGTGACAAACGCGCGAAAAGCGCCCAGACGTGCGTTGCGGTAGAATCCCGTAAACGAAAACATTCCGCCATTTCCAAAAGTGCGAATGCTTCCCCGCATCGCGTCCGGATCGAACCGTGCCGAAGCTATGCCTGCCAGCGGCAGCCGCGTCGTCCAGAAAAGACGGTGTACCAGGATGGCATTCGGAGTGATGGTGTATCCTCTGATCGCAAAAGGCACCGTACCAATGAGCAGGGCTGGTGGCAATAAACCCGGCCAGGACATGAGCCGATGATCGACGCGTACCGCGAGAAATGCGACGCCTAGACACAGGATTGTTGACAGTGATGAAATGACCATGAGCGACGTGCTCCATGGAGCTTTGTAGTCTCTCATGATTGTGTCTCCCCTGCGTGGTTAATCGTTTCCTCGCTCGTTTATTGCTTACTGCCCATTTATTTGATTGTATCTATCGCATGCATCTTCACATCCTAAGTCACACGCATGCTTCAAATCATTCAATGCATCCTGCTTCCTCCCCAGATGAAGATAGCATAAAGCCCGGTTAATATAGCCGTTGTAGTCATCGGGTTTAGAATCGATCGCACGGCTATTATCTGAGACGGCATCTTCATATTTCCCCTGCTGATAGTGAATCCATCCTATATTGTTATATGCACTGGTATATCCTGAATTGAGAGCGATCGTGTGCTCGAAATCCGAAATGGCTTCATCGTAACGATTGAGGTTTCTATAGCAGATGCCGCGGTTATAGAAAGAAAGGTAATCGCCCGGATCCGCTTTGATCGCCAACGTGTATTCCTGTATTGCCTCTTCGAATCGCTGCGCCTGCAGCAAATCATATCCCTTCTTTGCATGACCATGCGCCTCAGCACTTTTGCTATTCAAGTAGCTCTTGGTCTGTTGAAGATTTTCATCTGCGGGACTGATTTTTGAAGCGTAGTCGATTATCGAGCGTGCCTGGACAAAATTGCCTAAAGCGTATAGTGCACCAGCCTCCGCGCGAAGGAATGTTGAGTTCTGGGGGGATAACTGGACTGCGTTTTCGTAATCCTCCAGCGCCTGCTGATATTTCCTTATACTGTAATAACAATCACCCCGGTAGTCATAAAATTCCGCGCGGTCTCCGAAGGAAATTGCTTCGTTGTACTTTACAATTGCAGATTCGTAGTCCCCCTCATATTCGAGATCCATGCCTTCATCAAATGGGATATAACCTCTGAGCACTTTCAGCTGAGGATTCAAGGATAAATATTTTTGGCTTTCATCGGCAAGCTGGAGCATCTCCTCATGAGATCCACCCCATCGAGGCCAGAGACTTTTCATATATGAAACCCAGATTCCAAGACTCGTCGGATCTATTTTTAAGGCCGCATCAAAAAAATTTCTCGTGGCAAGTTTGCCGCCCATATGCATGCTGATGGTGATGAAGACATCGTAGCAAGCAAGATTGCGCTCGTCAATTTTCAGCCCCTCGGAAGCGTCCAGCACGGCCTTTTTAAAGTATTCACGCATTCCATTCCATTGCTCTTCAGTAACATCTTTAGCCCAACCGACTCCCCGGAGACGCCACCCTACCCTCATATAGTAACGGGCTCGTGCTGCATACGCATTCGCACACTCAGGGTAACGCCGGATCCAATCATTAAGGCTCACCTCTATCGTCGAATCAGGTATTTCAAATGTGCTGAAGGCACGCCAATAATACTCTTCGAGTGTCTTGTCTTTCTCCAGAATCTCGGTGACATCGTCTAATTTCTTCATCAAGGGTTCGTACAAACCGCTCTTGAGTAAATACAGCAGCGTAAGCTTGTCCGGACCACCATGTGGAGCTGTACTTTGAGCATACGCGCAAAACGAGGAAAGAATGAGAACGACTGTAAGACGATAACCGGTAAGTTTCATAACTGTCTCCCTGCCTGACGATATTTCAAACTTAGATAAACTCAAACCATAAATGGAAACTTAAGCGTTCGCACACCGGAAGTATTTCCACACCATTTCTTCCACAATATGTCCGCCGACCTTGCCTTTGAAATTTATGTTTTGCTTCTGCGATATGCAAATATCCGCGGCATAACTAAGAAAGCTTGAATTCATTTTAGGTCACTTGCCGGCTTCGCCTGATCCAGGAAAGAATTATTGATGGCTGGCCAGACAATAGATTTGCCACTTCTAACACCATTCTAATTTCCCTTCAAAGTGGACATTGAATAACCCAAGGAGCCGGGGATCTGCCTCTCTTTTGCCGTTGTTCCAATTAGAAATCTCTCACTCTTTGAGTGCTACTCCAAGGGAAAGTCCTGCCCATGGTACAAATTCTTTGAAGGTAAACAGAGGAGTGAAACCGATTCGAAATATTACGCCGCTATCTCTCGGCTGCATCCTGTACCCAATTGTCGCCGCGCCTAACAAAACGTTTGCCCTATTCTGGTGAGCTGTGCCAAAAAATATTTCTTCACCTTGAAATGAAATGACGGCGGGCACTAAACCAATTCCCAACTCAAGGTGGTGATCCCCCTGTCCGGTAAGATAGTTGACCATGATAGGAAAGGCTGTGAATTTCAACTCACCCGCAACAAGCAAGGCAAACGCGGGGAGCGACCAAGTGGTGAATCCCACCCTCAAACTGAAATTCGGGGTGAAGCGGTGATCACAATTGATTGAATAGAGGATACCTGGTCCAAAACCTTCAGCATATATCGCGTCTCGAGTGTAATGATTCACACTTTCCTGAGCAAAGAGAGGACTCGTGGCGACAGCGATAACAAAGCAAGGCATCAACATTGAGGGGAACACGAATTTCGTGCGATGGATCCTCATAAAACAACCCCTTTCTCACGTAATTATGAAATACAAAAGATATTAAGCGGCGGATTACAGAAAGTCAAGCTCATGTCCGCGTTCTCTGAAGATTTGAGCGAGAAATACGATTTCGGGTCTAAGATGAAATCGGAAACTTAGACTCCACCCTTCAAGACTTTGTTTAGGAAGGACAAAGGCAGGACAAGATTAGGATCATGTCCTGCATAGATTCAGTATCTTGGCAAGCTCGGATCTATTTTCTCGACCCACTCGTCGATTCCGCCGACCAGATTCTTCACGCTCTTAAATCCGTTTCTGCGAAGGAAGTCTGCCGCTCTTCCACTCCGTCCTCCGGACTTGCAGTGTACCACGATCTCTTTCGAGGGATCCAATTCATCAATCCTTTTTGGCAGTGTGGAAAGAGGAATTAGATATGCGCCGATATTGACAATCTCATACTCATGCGGCTCGCGAACGTCGAGGAGAAAAACGTCGTCGCCTCGATCCAGTCTTGTTTTTAGCTGCTCAACCGTGATTTCAGTTTCGCCATCGACGACCTCTGCGGGCTGAGTCACGTGAGGTGCAATCCCACAGAATTGCTCATAGTCGATCAACTCGTGAATCGTCGGGTTGTCTCCGCAGATCGGGCACTCGGGATTTTTCCGGAGCTTCAGTTCGCGGAATTTGAATTTCAGTGCATCGAACAAGACGAGCCTGCCTATCAACGGCTCGCCCTCTCCCAGAATAAGCTTGATCACCTCGAGTGCCTGTAATGACCCGATTATTCCCGGCAAAACTCCGAGCACTCCGCCTTCCGCACAGCTTGGAACCAGTCCCGGCGGAGGCGGCGCAGGGTAAAGACATCTGTAACACGGCCCGCGTTTCGCATCGAACACGCTCACCTGTCCATCAAACCTCAGGATGGAGCCGTAAACGTTCGGCTTTCCCAATAGAACACAGGCATCATTTACCAGATACCGGGTCGGGAAATTGTCCGTCCCATCGACGATCACGTCATAGTCTCCAAATAGGCCCAGGGCATTCGCAGACGAGAGTCTTTCTTCATAAGTCTCGACTTCGACATTCGGATTGATTCCATTTAGAGTCTCGCGTGCTGAATCCAATTTCGGTCTTCCAATATCCGGGGTTGAATGCATAACCTGTCTCTGTAAATTTGTCAAATCGACGACATCGAAGTCTACAATACCGATCTTGCCGACACCTGCCGCAGCAAGATACAGCCCCAGCGGAGATCCAAGTCCGCCTGCGCCGATCATTAAGACTTTTGCGGCCTTCAGTTTCTTTTGTCCGGATAATCCAACTTCAGGAATAATCAGATGCCTGCTATAGCGAAGCACCTCTTCGTTGGAAAGCTGGACCTCGTCTTCGATTGTGGTGACATCCACACCACCAGCAATTGATGGTACGATGCTCACCGTATCGGACTCCTTCACCGGAGTTTTTTCTTTCTCGAGGTATCGAATATCCTCGTCGTTGATATAGATGTTCACATAACTTCTCAGATCGCCATTCTCGCCATACAGATGCTGACGAACGTCTCCATATTTTGAAGTTAGATCCTGCAGTACTTCACTTATTGTATTGCCGTTGACTTCGACCGTATCTTTTTTGTCCGTGTATGGACGCAACGGCGTCGGAATGAAAACCTTTATTGACATATATTTAACCTCTATTTGGAATACCGGTTAGTCTTTAGTTTTTGTTTTGCTGCTACCTACTGCCTGCTGTTTACTTCTTCTTCCACCAGAAATTCTTTCCGATCGAATCGATCCCTGGTGTCACTCAACAGCCATGCACTTATGTCCCTGGCCTTCCCTTGCGAAACAGATACAACAATGTATGTGAACCAGGGGAGCGCATGGTCCCTATCAAATTCCGAAGGAACCGCCGGATGATCAGGATGAGAATGATAGAAACCGAGCAGATCTAATTTTCGCTCGACGGCGATCCTCTCCATCTGCAAATATTGTTTCGGGGTCACGAAAAATCTTCTTCCGCGATTTTCACCCTGTTCGTTATCAAGCTCAACCACTTCTTCGACCATCTGGTTATTACCGTCACTTCGACCGAGCATGATACCGCAACACTCTTCGGGATATGCCCGCTCGCCGTGTTTTTCAATTTGGGAAATCGCATCCTTGGGAATTTTGATCACTGACAGCATCTCTTGTTTTTTACTTTCCACTATCTCCATTAGAGAAATGTTCGCTTCCATATCTCGCACCGCTGTCCGGAAATACAGTCACAACTACGCCGGATTTTAATCGAGAGGCAACTTTCAGACTTGCTGACATCGCGGCTCCGGATGATATGCCTACAAATAAACCTTCTTCGCGTGCCAGACGATTCACCATCTCATAAGCTTCTTCCGTAGAAATCGCCAGTTGGCCGTCGGCGACAGTTGGGTCGTAAATACCGGGAACGATCGTCGTTTTCAGGTGCTTCAATCCTTCAAGCCCGTGCAGTGGGGAATCGGGCTGAAAAGATATACAAGAGATCGATGGATTGAATTCCTTCAGCCGCCTGCTTGTGCCGACGAACGTGCCGGTAGTTCCGAGTCCGGCGATGAAATGTGTTACACGATGATTAGTCTGTTCCCAAATTTCAGGTGCGGTGGTTCTGTAATGAGCCTTCCAATTCGCCGGATTATTATACTGGTCAGGATAAAAATATTTCTCGGGATTAGCCGCCACCATCTCTTTCACCTTTTGCTGCGCGCCATCGGTGCCCGCGAGCGGATCGGTGAGTATAACTTCTGCGCCATAAGCCGACAGCGCGTTCTTGCGCTCGCGGCTTGCGTTGGAAGGAAGCGCGAGCGCAACCTTGTAACCGAGCGCACTCCCAATCATCGCATAAGCAATCCCCGTATTCCCGCTTGTCGCGTCAATGATTGTTTTGTCTTTAGTCAACCATCCAGACCATTCAGCTTCAACGATCATATTAAGCGCTGCACGGTCTTTCACAGATCCACCGGGATTGAACCATTCCGCCTTAGCGAAAATCTCCACCTCTTTGTTCAATGTAAATAACCTTCTGATACGAAGAAGCGGCGTATTCCCGATATTACCGAGGATTGAATGGCGGTCATGCATTTCGGACTGAAGGTCCCTCCCCTCAACTAATTCCGATACTTCGAGTTCATTCCCGGGATTTCGAGCCTGACGACGATCTATTTTTCCATTCGCTATTTGTTCCATTGTCTTCCCATATCATGAACGAAATTTTTCGCTAAAAGATTTCCGCACCGACAGTTTTTAACAATGACGAACCCGGCGACCAATTCTCTCCATTCTTCTCGCGGTTTCTAAAAAAATTCACAACATCACCGACCACAATCAATCCTGGCAGGCTCTCTTGCATGTCCTCAATCTTCTCCTCAATATTCTTCAGCCTTCCGACGATAACTTTTTCCCCGGTCGTAGTCCCCCCGAAAACAACAGCGATCGGCCTGGAAGACGGGAGACCGTTCCGGATAAGTTGATCGACAATCAGCCCTAACTTTTTCACGCCCATGTAGACAACAATTGTGTCAGCATGCATCAAGTTTTTCCAATCGATATCTTTTTGATCGGTTCCAGGATCTTCCCTGCTGGAGGCAGATCCAGCTCCCGCGGAATGGCCAGTTACAAAGACGACGCTTGATGCTTCTTTCCTATGTGTCAACGGGATTCCGAGAGATGTAGGGATGCCGATTCCCGAAGTTATTCCAGGAACGATTTCAACCTCAATTCCAGCGTCCCGCAAGTGCTCAAGTTCTTCGCCTCCACGTCCGAAAATAAAAGGGTCACCGCCTTTTAATCTGACGACACGCCTGCCCGCAAGTGCTTTGCAGATCAGGAGCTCGTTGATTTTTTCTTGCTTCATGCAGTGTTCGCCTGCCCTCTTACCGACAAATATCTTCTCCGCAGACTCAGGTACTTCAGCAAGGAGGTCAGCATTTATCAGAGCATCGTATAACACAACATCTGCCTGTTGAAGAACTCTGAGACCCTTAACAGTGATAAGTTCAGGATCACCAGGACCTGCACCAACAAGATAAACTTTGCCGGGATCCTTAAGATTTCGAGTCACTTCTCCTGTCTCATCCTTCTTGATTCCTTTCTCATGCTCCATCCTATCCAATTCACTTCGCACAATTTGTTCGCGAACTTTTTTGCGGCTCTCGAAATCGGAAAAAGCGTTCTGTACCTCTGGACGTAACTCACCAAGTCGCTCCAGCAAATCGGGATACCCCGAAGAGAATTTACCTTCGATTTTGTCTCGAATAATTTTGCCCAGCGTAGGGCTCTTTCCGTTTGTCGAAACTGCGATCTTCAAATCGCCTCTCTGAAAAACTGACGAAAGATAAAAAGTGCAAAGCTCAGGAACATCGACAATGTTTGCAGGAATTCCGCGTGCCTGTGCTTCATTGAAAATTCTATCTTGAACTTCGCGGTCGTCGGTCGCTCCAATTACAAGGGAATACCCTTCAAGGTCGCCATCTTCATACTCCCGGCGATGCAAAACAATTTTCTTATCCTCAGAAAGTTCCTCTATCCATGAGGAAACTTCTGGAGCAATTACAGTGATGTCGGCCCTAGCTTCGAGTATGCCCTTGATTTTCTGCTCCGCAACTTTTCCTCCACCGATTACAACTACCGGTCGGCGCTCTACTTTTAAAAATATCGGATATAATCTGTTCATGTTTCTTTATATCTGTTCCAACTTATCGTTCACTTTGTTCAGCAACAGCCAGAAACCTTGCGATTACTTTTTGAATAGTGTTCTCTCAATATATCCACTACTTCTGGCCGCGAAAATTCCCTCGGTAAATCCTGGGTGCTACTCAACCGCTCACGTACTTTTGTGCCGCTGAGGATAATCCGTTCGTCGGCTCCATGCGGACACGTTTTCTCAGATGCCATCCCTTCACACTTATTGCAATAGAAGGTGTGCTCAAATTTCAGAGGAGTAATTCCTAGTTCATCCTTTGAGTACCTGTCGAATATCTTCTGCGCATCATATGTACCATAATAATTCCCGACTCCTGCGTGATCTCTGCCGACAATGAAGTGCGTGCATCCATAATTCTGTCGAATTATCGCGTGATGAATTGCCTCTCTTGGTCCGGCATAACGCATTGCCGCCGGCATAACTGAAAGAAGCACACGGTCCTGTGGATAATAATTTCCCAGCAGGGTCTTATAGCATTCCATGCGAACTCCCGCAGGTATATCGTCGCCTTTCGTTTCGCCGACGAGCGGATGGAGAAGAAGCCCGTCGACCATTTCAAGAGCAACCTTCTGTAAATATTCGTGCGCACGGTGGATGGGATTGCGGGTTTGAAAAGCAACCACGCTCTTCCAGCCTCGCTCCCTAAAGTAATGTCGGGTTTCAGTTGGCGTGAGGCGATATTCGGGGAAATCACGATGTGCCTCTAATCTGACAACGTCGATCGATCCGGCGAGGGCCGTATCTCCTTCATCAAACAGATTTTTTACACCTGGATGTTTCGTATCGGTCGTCTGCCAGACCATCCGCGCGAGCTCTTCTTTATTCACTTTGAAAATTTCACTGAGCTGAAGGATCGCGATATTTTTTCCGTCATTGTCTCGAAGAACCACCTGATCGGAGACCTTTAAACGGTCGGCTTCTTCATCTTCGACAAGAAGGAGAATTGGGATAGTCCATGCGAGGCCGTTTGTCAGTCGACCGTTTTCTATGATGTTTCTATAGTTGCCTTCACCAATAAAGCCGGTCAACGGAGAATATGCCCCGCTTGCAATTAGCTCGATGTCCGACCATTGACGTGCGCTGAGAGTGACTGAAGGATATTTTTCAATCCGGTCGATGACTTCATTCCTTTTATTTTCCGGGAGGAACCGGTTAACCAGCGTACCGCCGTGAGGAGCAATTGTCGAATAATCTTCGTTCCCATTCGTATCCTCAAAACGTGAAGTCGCAACTGTTTCATGAAGCCGTCCGGTCCTCTGCAATTGTTCGATCACCTTCTCTTCCTCTTGTTCCGAGAGATTTGTGTCTCCGACCGGCAGCAGACCGAGGAGCTCAAGCGCGCGGAGAAGCTTATTCACACTGATGTCAATTGTTTCTTTGTCAGTCTCAAGAATAACTTCAGGCGCAAGCGGCTGCTCGTAAGGATCCGAGACACCTGTAAAATTTTTTATTTCGCCGGCGATCGCTTTCTTATAGAGCCCCTTGACATCACGCTGGACAAGAGTCTCCATCGGCGCTGAGACAAAAACTTCGATGAAGTCCTTTATCTGAGAACGGACATGATCCCTGATCTCCCTATATGGAGATATGGCCGCAGCGATTGCAATGGCTCCGTTACGGGACAGAAGCTCGCAGACAAATCCGATCCGCAAAATATTTATATCGCGGTCTTCCTTACTAAATCCTAGACCTTTGCTCAGATGAGTGCGGACGACATCACCATCTAGAACTTCAATCTTCGCTTCTCCCCGCTCTTCCAATTTCTTGACGAGCCCGGCAGCTATCGTTGATTTTCCAACTCCGGAAAGACCGGTAAACCATATCGTGAATCCTTCGTGCTTGGGCATATTACTTCCTTATGTAATTAGTAGGCTCCTTAAGAATCTTACCTTTCAAAAATCTTATAATTCACCCGAACAATCCTTCAACCGACAGATAGCGTTCGCCGGTATCGTAGTCGAAAGTCAGAACTGTACTACCTTCTGGGATTTCCGGAAGTTTCTTGGCGACAGCAGCGAGTGCCGCACCGGTAGAGATACCTACAAAAATTCCTTCTTCCTTTGCAGCCCGCACGGTGAATTCGAACGACTCTTCTTTGGTCACCAGCACAACTCCATCAAGGATCTTCACGTTCAGGTTTTTTGGAATAAAACCCGCGCCGATTCCCTGAAGGGGATGCGGGCTCGGTGAGCCTCCGCTGATAACGGGAGACAATGCCGGTTCAACTGCAAAAACTTTGAGCTTCGGAAACTTTTTCTTCAAGACGTTTGCGCAGCCGGTGATATGTCCTCCGGTTCCCACACCGGTGATCAGATAATCTATGCCGTCTGGAAAATCACTGATAATTTCCTGAGCAGTCGTCCGCTCATGCGCTTCGATGTTGGAGGGATTCTCAAACTGCTGCGGTATCCAGGCATTTTGCGTTTTGGAGGCAAGCTCGTTTGCTCTGTCAATTGCACCCTTCATGCCTTTTTCGCGCGGAGTCAGTTCGAGAGTCGCTCCATATGCAGTCAGAATTCGTCTTCGTTCAACAGACATCGATTCCGGCATAACGAGAATAAGTTTATACCCCTTAACCGCAGCCACCATCGCGAGTCCGATCCCCGTATTGCCGGATGTGGGTTCGATGATCACACTATCCTTTTTTAAGATCCCGCGGCGTTCCGCATCATCGATCATGGAAAGTGCAATGCGGTCTTTTATGCTCCCGCCCGGATTTGCTCGCTCGAGTTTTATCCAGACGTTCACCTTGGAAGGAAATAACCTGTTGATTTTCAAATGAGGCGTGTTGCCTATCGTTTCGAGTATAGAATTAACTTTCATGAGAAATGCTCCCTTTTATTTTAGCGGAAAAATGAATCGAGTTATGATATCCCGTGATCTTATATGACAAAGTCGATACCTCCATTCGTCTCGTTCGGAGTCCGCACATTTACCTTCGTCTCGGTGTACACAAACGAAAACGGCGGTACACTGCGAGTCAGCCACGAATTGCCTCCGACGACGCTGTCATGTCCGATTGTTGTGTCGCCGCCGAGTATTACAGCTTGGGCGTAAATTATCACATTGTTTTCAATTGTCGGATGGCGCTTTGTATTTGCAAGCGATTTGTCCACACTCAACGCGCCGAGAGTAACGCCCTGATAAATTTTCACATTGTCGCCGATGACCGTTGTCTCACCTACAACGATTCCCGTACCATGATCGATAAAAAATGGAGTGCCGACTCGCGCCCCAGGATGGATATCGATTCCGGTAAGCTGGTGAGCATATTCGGTCAGCAAGCGTGGGAAAATAGGCACGTCAAGCAGGTAGAATTCATGGGCGATACGGTAAATGGCGATCGCAAGCAATCCCGGATATGCGAGGACCACTTCTTCAACGCTCTCTGCTGCGGGATCGCCGCGATAAATCGCCTCAGCGTCGAGCCAGAGCTTGTTATGAATTTCCGGAAGCCGTGAGAAAAACGCACCGACAATCTCATCAACTGAATCACCCGGTTTGTGCGGCAGCGAATGCAAAATCGCTTTGGCATTGCGCTGAAGCAAAACTAATTTCGCCTGTATTTCTTCGGGCGAAAAGTAAACTTGTTCAGAGAGAGTTGGGAATAGACACTCAATAATTTCATCCGCGAACCGACGGGTCTCCGCCTTGATTGGCAAAGTTAATCCATGCGGCTCATGCTTTTGAAACAGCGTTTCCGCCAGCGTCAGTAATTCTCCGTCCGATTGAATTGTTTTCATCTTAGTGACTTTCGTAGTTGGTAGGAAATTGATTGATTAATTTTATATGGAATGGCCTGGGCGTCGATGAGGGAATGCAGGCTCTTATTTATCGCCTTTATCAATCTAAGAAATACTATACCAAACTGCGACATCTTGTTTATCATGGGTTACAAAAGTTTTATTCCCGACACCACTAACATTGAGCCGAGGATTATTTCAGTCGCTCTCTTCGGGAACGAGACGCTTAACCTGCTTCCGAGAATTGCTCCGGGAACCGAGCCAATCAACAGATTAAGGAGCAGATTAAAATTGACAGTCCCATTCGCAAGGTGTCCTGCGCCGGCGACTGCAGTGAGGATCGCACCATGGAACACGTCAATTCCGACGACCTGTGAAACCGGGATCGCATAAGTTGCAAGCAGGAACGGAACAAAGATGCTTCCGCTCCCCACAGATGTTATAGAAACTGCAAAACCGATCCCAAAACTGACGGCTCTTATTCCGAAGACTCTCCTTCGGACGTCGGGCGAAGATTTGAATTTATCTGCAAGCTTCCAAATCGGCGGGTAAAACAACCCGACGGAAACGACGATGAGAATAGCACCAAGAGAATGCGTAATGAATGAGTCAATCGAGAAAGGATGGAAATATGAAATAAGCCTGAGGAAAATGAATCCAACGATTGCGCCGGGCAAACTGCCGGATAACAGTGTGCCCGTTATTTTGAAGTTAACATTTTTCAAACGGACGTGGGTAATGGCTCCAGCGATTTTTGTCAAGGCACTCAGGACAAGATCGGTTCCGACCGCGAAGACGGGTTGCACTCTGAATATGAAAATCATTATCGGTGTGATAAGGCTTCCGCCTCCCATTCCGGTAAGGCCAATCATCGTTCCGACAAAAAATCCCGCTGCAATAATTTCCCAGGACATCAAGCGTTCGGCCTTTCTTCCCGGTTTTGGGGATCGATAACGTGCAGTCCGCATTCTTTCTTTTGAAATCCGCGCCATCTTCCGGCGCGATCGTCTTCACCCGCGGCAACCGGCGTCGTGCAGTGAGTGCAGCCAATACTTGCGTATCCTGAATCATAAAGCGGATTATACGGCACTTCGTGATCCACAATATATTTCCAGACTTCCTTTTTAGTCCAGCCGGCAAGAGGATTTATTTTTAACAAATTGAACCTCTTGTCCCATTCAACTAATCCCGCATTCGAGCGACCCGGGGATTGCTCGCGCCTGACAGCAGTAATCCAGCCGAAATAATTTTTCAGAGCCTCACGAAGCGGTTCCACTTTCCTGATATTGCAGCAAAGATCCGGATTGCTTTCCCATAGATTTGCACCATGAAGTTTTGCCTGCTGCTCCAGTGAAATCGGAGTTGCATAACGTATCAATCTGATTCCGTATTTCTCCTCGAGCCTGTCACGAAGCACATAAGTTTCAGGGAATAAAACATCCGTGTCCAAATAGAAAATCGGGATTCCTTTGTTCACTGATGCAATCATGTCAACGATGACCACACCTTCTGCACCGAATCCGGTAGCCATCGCAATGTCGCCGATCCGGAAATTAGTACTGACCCATTCCAGCACTTTAGCCGGATGTGCGGGCTCGAATTGTTTATTCAACAAACTAATTTCTTCTTGATTCAAATTTACCATAATTTCCTTATCGATTGAGACTCACTCTCCGAGTGAGTCTCAACCTATAATGTCTTTATACGTTCTGCACTCTTGTTGCCGAATATTCCAATCGTTCTTTTGCCTTGGCAACCGCCTTTGATTCTGCTTCGTCGCGTGTCGAGGCTTCGGCTCGCGCAATATTTGCTCCAGGATCAACATTATCGACGGTGCAATAAAAAAGATCACCGAGTTTGTAGCTCACTATGTGCATCTTGAAAGACTTGATCGGTCCCTTCGGCAGAGGAACTTCCTCTGTTCTCTCGTGATACTCTTGCGGGGTCATCGTGTTCATGCTCTTTCTCCACGCGCGATGGGCGCATTTACAAGATTTCCCCACTCCGTCCATGAACCATCGTAGTTCTTGACGTTACTGTATCCGAGAAGATACCTGAGGACAAACCAGGTGAGGCTCGACCGTTCACCGATGCGGCAGTATGCAACTATATCTTTGTCGGGCTTGACTCCGAGCGGTTCATACAACGATCTGAGTTCAGCAACCGATTTGAATGTTCCATCTTCGTTCACGTTTTTTCCCCAGGGTACATTTACTGCCTTTGGGACATGACCGCCGCGCTGGCATGTTTCGGGCAATCCGGGAGGCGAAAGAACCTTTCCGGTGTATTCGTCGCCGGACCGCACGTCTACCAATGCGACCTTCTTGCCATCGTCAACTGTCTTCAAGACGTCCTGAAGATAAGCTCTGATTGAAAAATCGGGTTCGGAAGCTTTATATGCCTTTTTCGGCACGTTCGGGATATCTCTTGTCAGCGGCTTTCCTTCCGCGACCCACTTCTTGCGACCGCCGTTTATCAACCGGACATCCTTGTGTCCATAAATTTTCAATTGCCAGAGCGCCCACGCGGCGAACCAGTTGTTGTTATCGCCGTAGAGCAAAACGACTGTATCGCTGTCGATTCCCGATTCGCTAAGGAGCTTCTCCAATTCCGATTTTGGAACGAGATCTCGCCTGACGTTGTCCGACAATTGAGTTTGCCAGTCCCAACCTACCGCGCCAGGAATATGGCCCTCGCCATAAGCTTTCGTATCTACATCGACTTCGACTATTCTGACATTTGAATCCTCCTTGTGCTGGTCGGCCCATGCTGTGTCGACCAGAACTTCAGGATGTGCATATTTATCTTGTACCATGACTTTATTCCTCCGTTGTCACTTTTTGATGTTCACCTTACTTGTTTTCGTCAGACCGCGCATTCACCTTCCCCTGTCACTGCGGCAAAAGCCTGTTTCTCTCCGAGATCAACAAACAGTTCCGCGTTTCGATTATCCACCCTGAAATCCGAGAGATCTTTGATGTCGTCGCGGTACGAACGGACTCCGACACGTTCCGTGAACTGCCAGAAATTTTCGTCGGTGCTACGCTGGGAGATGAATCTCTTAATGATGCGTGAGACAGCTTCGACAGCATATCGAGCCGGTACTCTTCCCAGCGTAGCACCGAACGTTTGTTTGCCGGAGTTCATGCCTCCGCCAACAGAAATTAAGTACGAAGGAATTTCTCCGCCTTCGACTTTTTTTGTTGCGCCGTGCAACCCGATTGCTGCAACATGATGTTGACCGCATGAGTTCGGGCAACCGCTTATCTTTACACGAAAACCTTCCAACACTTCGGCCCAATCGGCGTTACGATGAAATAGCTGAGTCAATTCCTTCCCTAGGGCGCGTGAATGAGTTATGCCGAGGTTGCAGGTATCTGCTCCCGGGCATGAAGTCACGTTTGAAGAATCAAGTGCGCCCGCTTGATTCAAACCTAAAGTTTTCAATTCCCGGTAAAGCGAATTCAAATCTGAAGACCTGATCCATCGTAGAACTATGTCCTGTTGCGGCGTGGTACGAATTTTTCCGTTCGAAAAGCGCTGCGAGATCTCGCTCATTACAAACAGCTGATCCACCGTCAGATCACCTATCGTCGGGTTGATGTAAACCACATTATAACCCGTCTGTTTCTGGCTGGCAACATTAGTGTCAAGCCAGTGATTAAACTCGACATCACCGTTTGTCTTAAGGATAAAATTTTCGTCGACGGGTAAATATCCTGTTTCATTCTCCTCTTTGGGTTCGGGATATGTTCTGCCGGATACCATAATCTTCTCTCTTTCTTCAAGCACCCGGCGCTTGAAATCCTCGAATCCCAACTTCCAAAGCACGTACTTCATTCGTGCTTTGTTTCTATTTTTTCGATCGCCGAATGCATTGAAGATCGTGAGGACGGCTTCCGTGGTCGGAATCAGGAGTTCGATCGGCAGAAATTCTTCGAACAAATCCGCAACTCGCGGTTGACCACCAAGTCCGCCCCCTATATAGACCTTGAAGCCCTTTCTCGTCTTACCGTCTTCGTCCTGAAGCGCAGCTACATATCCTATATCTTGTATCCACGGAATGATACCGTCACTCTCATCGATGCTCCCGGAAAAGGAGATTTTGAATTTCCTCGGAAGGAGTTGATTTAAATTATTTCGCAGTAGATGCTTTGCGAGGAGATGTGCATATGAAGTTATATCGAAAAGCTCCGATTTCGCTACGCCGGCCAAAGGTGCACCTATGATATTCCTGACAGTATTACCACATGCTTCACGTGTAGTGAGTCCAACCTCAGATAATTTCTCCATGACGTCGGGAACGGTCTCCAGTTTAACCCAGTGAAACTGTATGTCCTGTCGCGTGGTGATGTGAGCGATCCCGTCGGAAAACTCGCGCGCTATCTCGCCCAGCCTTTTCAACTGCAGGGATGTCAGGAGTCCGAACGGGATCCTGACGCGGACCATGTTGAAACCCTCCTGGTCCGGCCGCTGACCGTATATCCCGCGGTGCAACCTGAATTTTTTGAATTCATCCTCGGATATCTCATTTTTTTTCAGACGACTCAATTCATTTCTGAATAGGCGTATATCCTCCGCATACGCTACCTGATTGTCAATGCTATATATTGATTCCTCGGTTTGCGACATTATGTTCTCTTTCTCTCTGTATATAAAAAAAGCCCTTCGCTCGTTTTCAACGAAGGGCTTCAAAAGTCAAATTGAGGTTAAATCAACTCATGGGCCTACACCTTCGCGAAAACAACGCGATCCCATCATACAGGTACAACAACAACATGCACACGCTGCACAGCGATTGTTTAACGTTGTCGAAGGTGTCTTACTATTCATCTCATTAATAAGATACAAATACATAACTCTTTTGTCAAGTTTAAACATTAAAATTTTTAAAAACCTCAAATTATTTCAGCGATTAGCATCGCACTGCAATTTTGTGCTTGCCGGGTTGAACAAACACTTTTTCTTCGAAAGTCAGTGCGTGATCGAGATCCTCAATCAGGTCGTTTACGTCTTCGATACCAATGGAAAGTCGAATCACTCGTTCATTTATACCGGCACTCTCACGCAATTCGGGATTCATCGAGGCGTGACTCATGGTTGCAGGGTGTTCTATAAGAGATTCGACACCGCCCAACGATTCCGCTAGAGCGAAAATCTTTGTCGACCGCAGCACGCGATTCACTTCTTCCCTCGTCCCATCGACTTCAAACGAAATGATTGCTCCAAACCCGTATTGCTGCCGCCCGGCAAGTTCATGCTGCGGATGAGTCTTGAGTCCCGGATAAAAAACTTTACGAACATTTGAATGCTTGGAAAGAAATTCGGCAACGGCACGGGCGTTTCGTTCGTGCTCTTTCATACGGGGCGCCAGCGTCTTTATCCCGCGCAGGACGAGCCAACTATCGAAGGGAGACGCACCTTGCCCAAGTGCATTTGCCAGAAATTGCAGCCTCTCTGCTTGTTCCCTGCTCTTTACCACCACCGCACCGCCTACCACATCGCTATGCCCATTAAGATATTTTGTCGTCGAGTGAACTATAATGTCGGCGCCAAGCTCAAACGGTCTTTGATTGAACGGAGAAAGAAATGTGTTATCCACAATTGAAATCGCACCATGTTGATGAGCAATCTGCGACAGCGCCTTGATATCGACGATATTAAGGAGAGGATTACTCGGCGTTTCTATCCAGAAAGCTTTTGTATTCGGTTTGATCGAAGCCTGAACCGCTGAAAGACTGTTCATATTGACATAAGAGATTTCTAACCCGAATTGTTCACGATAGGTGCGCAGAAGACGCTCTGTACCACCATAACAATCGTGGGTACAAATAATGTGATCCCCCGATTTGAAAAAATGTAGCGTAAGTGCAACTGCCGCCATACCTGTAGCAACGGCGGCTGCGCTTGCACCTCCTTCGAGGGCAGAAATATTTTCTTCTAACGCACGTCGTGTTGGGTTTCCGCTTCGCGTGTAGTCAAATCCCTTGGTCTGGCCGACATCTTCGAAACGGAATGTTGAAGTTTGATAAATCGGTGTGATAACGCTGTTGAATGCGGAATCTTTATCGACTCCGGTGTGGATTGTGTTAGTCTGAAAACGCATACATTAACTCCTTTCGTGACCACTACGATCAATCGTGGTCTTTTATTGTGCATCACTTGTGCCGATCAAAATCACTTCCTGTTATGTTCGGCGTCCCGAA
This sequence comes from Candidatus Acidiferrales bacterium, assembly GCA_035515795.1. NCBI lineage: Bacteria > Pseudomonadati > Acidobacteriota > Terriglobia > Candidatus Acidiferrales > Candidatus Acidiferrales bacterium. The sequence goes on from DATJAY010000023.1 coordinate 48,189, forward strand.
CATCCTGTTCGGGAAAACGAAAAAACCTCTTCCGATGATCAGAAGAGGTAACGGGTAATGTACACATCTTCCTCTCATCTTCCCCGTCGGCTCATATTCGGCGGGCAGGAATTAGCACCTGCGTTTGAAGATTCAAACCGGTTGCTACGGCGTCACCGGGCCTGTTCCCTCGACCGTTCTTGATAAGATAGAGGCTTAATAAAGAACTTGTTTTACTTAGACAAGATACAAATTGATCGGAAACTTGTCAAGTATTTGATTACAAAAATATTATCTCCTCAATTCAATCCGAATTGAGGACGGCATTTATTCCAAACCCGAATGAAGACAAAATTTCCTTAAGTTCACCGTCTTTTGTTCCGTCGATCTTCACTTTGAAATTTGAAAACTCATGGCGGAAGTGGTAACCGCTTCGAAGCCGTTTGAAGAAAGCTCCGCGTTCGGCAGGATCAACGGAATTAATGTTCCTCAACGCTTTGTCGTCCTTCTCAATATCGTAACAATGACTCATGGCATGAGCAAGAATATCTTCAGCACTCGAACCAGAGTTGTCTGTTTCTATGATTGGACGCTCAGGCGGAGAAACTAGATAAGAAAAATCTCCCGGCTTTGGTAAACTGAAGTGCGCGCAAAATGCTTCGAGAACCATTCTCGTGGCATTTATCTTTCCATCGATGGAATAGCCTGCTACGTGCGGAGTCCCGATCGCACACATCGAAAGTAGTTCAACGTCAATCTTCGGCTCGTTTTCCCAGACATCCAAAACCGCGTCGCCGACAACTCCATTTGCAATCGCACTTTTCAGGGCACTATTGTCGACGACACCTCCTCTCGATGAGTTGATAAGGAGGCTTCCTCTCTTCATGAGCATTAATCTCTTCTCATCGAACAGGTGATAAGTGGGGTCAGAACCGCCGCGTGTAAATGGAACGTGTATCGTTATGAAGTCAGACACCATCAGATCATCGAGTGAAATGAACTCAGGATTGCGCGTTGCCCTTTGAAACGGAGGATCGTTCTGCAGGACATGCATCCCTAACTTCTTCCCGATGCGGACGATCTTGCTCCCGATATTTCCAACACCGACAACTCCCAGAGTTTTTCCTTTCAGAAGAAAATGTTTTCTCCTGGCTAGTGCAAACAACGCAGCAAAAACATACTGCACAACCGCATTCGAATTGCTTCCCGGCGCACTCGCGAAAACAATATTTTTACTCCTCAAGAATTCGACGTCGACGTGATCCGTGCCAATTGTTGCAGTGCCGACAAACTGCACTTTGCTTCCAGAGAGCAGCTTCTCATCGACCTTCGTCTCAGACCTCACGACAACGGCGTCTGCATCGTGAACTGCAGCGCTGTCAATTGCCTTGCTTTCAAGTTTAACGAGAGTGCCTAAAGGGCCGAAAGTTTTATCAACAAAAGGGATAGCAGAGTCTACGACTATATTCATGAAAGTAATTCCCGGATCTTCAAATAGTCATCGCGGTGAAGCCGCCGTCAACCGGTATGATCGTACCCGTAACAAAAGACGAGGCGTTGTTTGAAGCGAGCCAGATTATCGCGCCGCTCAATTCATCAGCCTCGCCGTACCTTGCCATCGGGGTATGGTTAAAAATAGACTTTCGGCGCTCTTCCGTCAGGATTTTCCTGTTTTGTTCGGCGGGAAAGAACCCCGGCATGACCGCATTGACGCGGATTCCATACGGGGCCCACTCCCTTGCCAGAAAGCGGGTCATGTTGTTCACACCGGCCTTCGATATTCCATATGTGAAAACTTTTGAAAGCGGTATCTCAGAAGACGCGGATGAAAAGTTTATTATGCTTCCCTTTACTTTATTGTCGATCATGTGCTTCCCGAAGACTTGGGAAGCAAAGAATATACCTTTTAGGTTTACTTTTAGAATTCGCTCCCACTCATCTTCCTGAATATCGAGAACAGGTGTCGGAGAATTAACCCCCGGGGCGTTGACCAGGATATCGACCGTGTACCACTTTGATGCAATCTCGTTCTTTGCTGATTCAAGTTCTTTTTTGACACAAGCATCGGCGTGTACCATCATGGCTTCCCCGCCTTGCTTCTGAATTTTTTTTACCCGATCCTCTGCAGCATCCTTGCCGTGGTTATATACTATGACAACCTTCGACCCGGCTTTTGCAATCGCCTCCGCAACGCTCCCGCCAAGGACGCCGCTTCCGCCTACCACAACGGAAACTTTACCGTCTAATCTAAAAAGATCTTCCAAATAGGAATTAGCCATTATTCAGCTCCAATCAATAGGTTAAAACTTTCCCGACTCACTCACATGAATTTAACATTCGGAAAGCAATTTATGTAAGGCAATTGGAACAAATTATTGCCGAGGCACGATAGGTAATGGAACGGCAATCTCGTATAAAAACATACTCAATACGGGGACATACTCGAATAAAAGAACCGCCAGGTAATCCTTCCACACACCCGTCAGTTGGTATGTAACTAGAGTGAATGAAGTCAGACTTATCAGGCTTACAAAGGCAATTCCGCTCCACCTCGGATGCAGCGGCAGCAGGATTGCCAACCAGCTTAGGTACCACGGATGAACGACCGGTGAAAATATCATCAAGAGAAAGACCGACAGATAGATTTTTGTGAGAAGCTCTTTTCGGCTTAAGACAATAGGAGCATAAAGGACGAGAAGCAATAACGCACAAACGGCTCTTGTCCTCTGGTTATCATTTAAAAAAGAATTCAATAAATCAAATACAACTCCGTTGAAAGTCCAATTCTCGGTAAATGTAATCAAAGCCTGAAATGGCGAACCGGAAAAAAGGAAAGGGAGATAAAGTAGAACGCAGACAGCGATGGGCACTGTGACAACTTTTAGACGATTGAGCATGCCTCTCTCCGAGAAGACGAATATCGGGATTACAATCAGCGCTAACGGTTTGATGCAAATGGATAGACCGATAAGAAAGTAGCTTAGAAGTTTTTTGTCTGTGATATAAAAAAGAATTCCAAACACAAGCAATGGGAGACCGAATCCGTCCATATGTCCGTCGACAAAGAACTGAAATAACGGCAGCGGGCAGAGTGCATACAACAAAATGTTCTTCCGGCTAAGATTGAGTTTCCGGACAATCATAAATATCCCGAACAGCGTCATGATATCGAAGACAAACAAGAGGAGCTTTATTCCAAGAAAATTTTCCCCGCTGATCCTATACGCCAGATAAAACAGAATTTCGGCAAGGGGAGGATAGATTGTCTTCATATCGGCAAAGTTCACACGCGCCGGAAGAATCTGAGAATGAAGTCCGGTCAAGGCCGGATCTGAAGGAGAATATCTGTATGGGTTTATTCCGTTTGCAATGACTTTCCCATCCCACAAATACCTATAAAAGTCATCAGAGCCGATTGGATGGATCGGTATCAGCACCAATCTCAAGACCAGCCCCGTTATTATCAAAACAAGAAAACGCCCTGCAGGTGATGCATATTTCAAAATAGTTTTACAAAACAAAATGTAAAGAAGAGAAATAAGAATGTATACAAAAGAGTAGCTAACAATCGGGGACAAAAGAGTTGTAGAGAGAGATGAAAAAACTAGGAAAACATAGGATAGGAATAAACGTATCGGGAGAAATGTTTCCATTCATCGGTCTCTAATGGTGCAAGTTAGCCAATGCCGTGTAATGTCACAAATAGAAAATCACAGCGACGGCAAAGGATTTAAATTGATGACCGGCTACTTCAAAAGTTTTGTGAGTTTCTTCTCAAGATTACCTCCTACCAATTCATTCCCCAAAGCCACAATGATCCCTCGCGGATTTACCAAAATCAGATCCGGGATAGTATTTGCCTGGAACTCGCGGACAACTTCATTGTTAATGTCTTTCCCCAAGAATGCATTCAACCATGGCATCTTCACCTTGCTTTTTCTGAATTCCGTCACATTCTGAGAAATACTGTCGACCGAAAGACTCAATATCTCAAAGTTACTATGCCTGTATCCTTCATATACATCACTCAGCAGTTTTACCTCGTCGACGGATTCTGTATCCGTTGTAGCCCAAAAATTCAATAAATAATATTTTCCTTTTAAGGTTTCATTAGAAATAATTTTTGTTGAATCATCGATTGAGACAAGAGAGAATGGCGGGACGGACCTACCTGCCCTTAACTCGTACTCATGTGGAAGAGTTTTGATTAGCTGTTGCCCCTCGGGCGTATTTTGGAATCTGCCGGTGAGCAAGCCGTAATAATGCGCTGCCGTTTCTGTTTGCTCAGACAACTTTGCAACCATAAATTCATCATATAACAATGCGGATTTTATTCTGTCCTCAGGGTTCTCATCGAGGACTTCATTCACGTATTTGTTCTGTTCAATCTGAGTCAGACCCGAATGTCCCAAAGCATAGTAAACACTGTGAGGATTTACGAGCCAGACGATTGATGAAGGTGAAATCTGTTTCAAAGACTCTCTGTAGATCGATTTATCCAATTGTCTCGCCATCATGGCAACGGTGATATAATTTAGGTATAACTCTCTCCGTAATACTTTGTTGCGTTCATGCTTGATTTCTTTCTTGATGGACGACAGGATAGGGGAGAAATCCATCTTGGATTGTTTTTGCGCAGTTCTTGACATTATGTAATTTTTGAGCGCAGATTGATACGTAGTCCGGCAATGTTGTAACTCATCATAGATTTCTGCAAACCTCGATATCACCGGATCTGTCCCGACAAAAGCGATCCTCTCGGGTTTTTCTGAACGCGGAAGTTTCTTAGGGTCAAGAATAATCCCAACTCTCCCATTTGTCGCCGTTACCACGCAATTATAACCCCCTGTCCCGTTATATACATATTTATCCGCCTGCGTTCCTTCAACCTGATCACCCTCTCTGACTCCCAACAATCGATAAAGAATCGAATCGGCATTGGTCTCGATGTTTGCGGAATACGTACCACCAAGCTCTTTCTGCATAGGGACGGCTTTCAGGATATACCAGTTGTTGACGTTACTATTTACTTTTGCGCCGTCGAGGTCATTCAAATAATGATAAGCTGCGAGTCGCACATCAACATCAATCGCCCCAGGTTTGTCGATATAGAGTAGCGTCATATGTTCCTGATGGAACACGCCGGAAAACTGCAATACCCAGATGCCTGATGAGTCTATATTTATTTCAAACTTGCCATCCCTTTCTACAACAACAGATTTGACTGGTGAATAGTCCGGGAGCCTCAACAAGGTCACATTTGCGCAAAGCATGGGCTTGCCATCAAACCCATCGACCGTTCCTGTAACTTTGGTTTGAGCATGACCAAGGAAAGACCAAAACAATGCGGCAAAAAGAAAGCAAGCTGACCTCAGCATATTCGGTTCCATTACATTCCTCTTAACGTCTCGGCAATTTCTTCGGGGAAAATATTTTCTTACCATCACAAAATAGATCACACGGCTAAATCAAAAAGACCGGGTAGCTTCATGAAAACAATACCCGGTCTTTCCTGAAAATTAACTGTATCCGTTCTCTTACAGCGGAAAGGTCACGGCTTCACTGCTTACTTTAACAAGACCATTTTCTTTGTAAGAGATGTATTTCCGGCTTGCAAGCGATAGAAGTAAATACCGCTGGCATACCTGCTGGCATCAAATGTTGCTACGTAATCGCCCGCATGTTGGACACCGGAGAACAGGGTCGCCACTTCTTGTCCGAGAACATTGTAAATCTTCAACGTAACATAGCCATTCTGCGGGACAGAATATCTGATGTTAGTTGTCGGGTTGAACGGGTTCGGATAGTTCTGCAAGAGGGCATACCTGGTTGGACGCGTATTGGGAACCTCTTTGACATCGGTCAGGTTCCAGATTGCGTTGTCATACGCTGTACGATTAGCCAACCATGTAGCGTACTGTGTCGGGAACCAGTGATAAAGGTCGCCGAGCGGCAATCCATCCGTTCCGGCCGTAAGAAGTTTCGTATTGCTGTAGGTCAAGTTCTCCATTAGCGGCCAGGCAGCATTGAGGTCAGGGTTATATCCCCAGAATACGCTGCCTCCCACTGTGTATCTTGCTTGCAGGAACGTCAGAATGCTGTCCTTATTGGTGGCAGGAGTGGTAAATCCGGGATCGGTACTGTCATAAATATTTGCCATCTTCACCAAAGGATGAGGATAGATCTCAGGATCGAAGAATCCTGCACTCCGATCATTCATCAAAGGTTCAGGTAAGATCTGGCGGCTAAGAGCGGTGACCGTATCGTTATAGGTGGTAAAGAATGGCTGGAACCAGGTGTCCGCGTAGTTGCTGTTGTTCTCGAAGATTATGACACGCTGCATCTCGTGGACGCTATCTGTCCCATCGAAAGTTGGATTGTTCACAAGTGTGTCAACATTCAGAACCGCTCCGTAAAGTAAATTGTTCGGATCCTGGCCTATCCTGTCGGAGTAACGCTCGCCGGTGAAATGGCCGTTTACAAAAACGTTGTTCGTGCAGACGAGCCATGTCCAGTAGCTTTCCTGCAACGCAAACTTTGCAACATTCAGGAAAGTGTTGTGGTTAAACCAGATGCGATGCACAGGTATTCCTTGCGTCTGGAAAGTAAATCCCATATTCTCGAAGGTATTGTTTTCGCATCCGACCGAGTCGCCGCTGGAAGCCGACTCGAAGTATATTTGCCTGCCCGACCACCATTGACCTGGATCAATATCATTCCGGAAAATACAGTTCGTAAATATTCCCGTAAAGTGCTTGCCGAGAATGTGCATAGCAGGGGCCTGATCCCAATCGAAAATGACATTGTCAAAAGTTCCATGTAATCCACTTGTATTTTCGAATGTCATCTGATTCCATGATTGAGCGCCGCTGTTGTCAACATAGAAGAGCCAAATATTCTTCAGGGTTAAATCTCCGTAGCAATCAAACGGCTCGCTGTAATACACACCGGTCGCTACACCAGGAATTACCACCGGCAGACCAGGATCTGTGCCGGAAGCCGGGGGCGGTGCACCAATGATGGTAATCTGAGTCCCTGCCTTAACCGTGATCCAACCGTTTAAGAGGTAATAACCGCCTCTTACCAATTCATACACTCGATTCGGATTGTTTCGAGCTCCCGTCGCGGTAGTGTCACCTTGAATTACGGTGTTGATCGTCCCCTGATTGTTGTCATTCGGAACGACAACGGTGTCAGCGGTCTGGGCGAACAACGATAACGGAGCGACAAGAGTTACTAGAAGCAATGCGAAAATGAACTTCTTCATTTCACTTCTCCTTCTGATTTTTGCATTTGTTAATTATTAAGATTAAAAAACTCATTCTCGAAACATTTAATATTTCTATTTCCGTCTCATTCCTCCTTTCAAGAAAAATTATCACATCGTATATCTGACGCCCAGGTCAGCAGTAAGACCATAATATTGCTCGGACGTAAAACCTCCAATGCTTCTCTGCAGGGAGATGTCGGCCCGGGAATTAATGTTGTTTACATCAAAGAACAACTGCAGTCCCGTTACAGGCAGCGTCTGCCTGACTGTCGCATCCATTCTGAAGTAAGGTTCCTCGATGCCGTCTCCTTCGGGCAACGCGCCGATACCTGTCAGCATCTTTCCCTGATATAAGAAAGAAAGTCTCGCCGAGAAGCCCTTGTAGTCATAACCGAGAGAAGCGTTGACAATGTCGGCAGGCTGGTCGATGAGTTGGCCCGAACGAGAGGAGTCGATCACGACAGTGGTAGGTCTCCTCTGACCCGGGAAGGTCACATTCCTGTTAAACACGTAAGGATAATAAGTGTTCGACCAGATATGAGTATAATTAATACCAATAACAATTCCATCAAACGGAACCGGGAGGTACCATAATCTGGTTTGGAAATCGCCTTCCAGTCCTTTTACAAAGGCTTTGTATGGGTTATTTTCCCAGGTATTTATGGTTGCACTTGAACTCCCGTTATACCTGGCATACTGTCCCATCGTTGGCCAGCCTGACGGGTAATTTGCCGGAAGGAGAGAATCTGCCACCAACCTGTACCCGCCCACGAAATAGCTGAAATTACGTATGGTCTTGTAGAAACCCCCAAGGGTTAGAAGACCTATCTCACTGTTGTGAAAAGCTATTTGAGCATCATGGTTGTATGACTGCGCAGGAACAAGATTAGGATTTCCGGCGTTGATGTTTGTTCCATTTTGATCCTCATTGAAATATGGAGCGGTTGCCGTGAAATCAGGGCGAGCAAGTGTCTGAGTATACGAATATCTAAAATCCACCCAGTCGGCTATCTCGTACTTGCCCTGAACCATGGGGAGCCAATATCTATTCTTCGGGTAAAATGTAACCGTGTCAACTTGTTGATTTATGATATTACCGCTGCTCCTCATCCGGTATGCAGTGAATTGCGTATTGTCCTGTTCAAATCGCGCGCCGCCTACGATCATCAGATTCGGACCGAGATCGAGCTCGGACATTGCATATGCGCCGTAGTATCTTTCGTAATTAGCATAATCATTAATTTCGTTTTGATAAAGTCCTGATACCCAGCCGTTACCCAACGGATTGAGTAGTGCCGGAACTCCCTCTATATAGTTGACCATTCCTTGCAGCGTAGACGAAGCCGGCACCCATATTAGATCGCCGAACTTATCATTGAGAAAGTCCCTGGCAAGGCCTTGATCCGAGTTTGTAAAATCGCTTCCTAAGAATGTGGTAATGCTATGGCCAGTCAGGACCAACTTAAGGTTGTTAAACTGCGGCTGCGCGTGCATTGAATCGACAAGGAACTGGCTTCCGCCGTAGAACACTTGCGCGTATGGCAGGTTCTGATCGTTCACGCGGTGGTTATATCTGAATTTCCCTCCGAATTTCAGAAATCCCGACACCGAAGAAGCAAGATTGAACGGAATTTTGAAATTACCGGAATAGGTTTGATCGTTCTCCTTGAAATCATAATTCCCATCTCCAAGGAACTGCAGGTATGTCAGCGAGTCGATGTATTGGGCCCTCGGAACAATATTCTCAGGGAGAGTGTTCTGATTTATCTGGCCGCTTATTGCACCTTCCTCAGTAACTGTAAATGTGTACTGATGCGGGATGTAGTTCCTAGAATAGGTGTTAGCAGCACCCAAATCCATTGACATGAATCCAAAATCGTACTTGCCTTGAAGCGCATTCGTCATCTGATCGGTGTTGCCGTTGCCACTGGAAAGATTGAAATTGAGATTCTTGCTTTGCCCGGACGCGGTGCCATAATTTGTCGTGTAGTCCGTACCATCGGAGTTCAAGCGTGTGAACATGTTTATGGCCGTCAGAGAACCTGCAGGGAGCTTGTAATCTAAAATCAGGTTGCCTCCATAGCGGCTCCTTGTTTCAATATGCCGCCGCAGCTGGATACTGGTTACTTCGACAGGGGCATAACCGGTGATGCTGTCCTTAGTGGCACTCAAATTCTGATATTGCGCATAAAAATTGTCGTCGCTTCGATCATATCGTTCCACGTTCAAGAGAAAATATGCACCGAGATTATCGTCAAGGAAACGATCACTCACTGCTCCCAGCGCCTTATAGTTATTGTAAGTCTTGGTTTTGTTCACGTAACCCGACTGCCACAACAGATCGGTATGCAGCCCTGACGGTGCTTCTCTTAACTGCATATTCACGTAGCCGCCGATAGCGTCAGCTTCCATGTCCGGCGTCAGGCTCTTGTACACTTCAACCGACTGCAGCATCAGAGGAGTAATCATTGTCAGGTCAACACTCCTGTCTTGCGTGGGATTAACTGGCGCCGAAGGATTGAGCTGAACCCCTCCACCGTTGCCCGTAGCGCCGAGGTCGATCCCGTTTACGGCTACTAGGTTATATTGCGGAGCGATACCTCTGATTACAATCTTGCTCGCCTCGCCTGAACTTCTAAGGGTTGAAACCCCTGGAAGACGACCGATAGCCTCAGCTGCATTGAAATCCGGAAGCTCTTGTATCTTGGCAGCGGAAACCACGTTCACTATGCTGTTCGAAGAAAGCTGTTGGTTAATCGCTTGCATCTGACCTTGGGCCTGGGCAGTTACGACCACCGTCTGCCCTGTAATGGTTGTCGGCTCCAAATAAAAATCCCTTTCGACTTCACCACTTTCCGGTACGTTTACTTGGACAGTCAGTTGGTTATAACCCACGTAGGAAATCGTCATTGTCTGTTCACCCGAAGGAACATTATAGATGGTATAATTGCCATTTAAGTCCGATGCAGCACCTATGCTGGTGTTCTTCACGACGATCGTGGCCCCCGGCAGAGGATCCTTAGTCTGCTTGTCAAAAATACCACCCTTAACTGTCCCCGAACTCGCCGCGTGGAGTGCCTGCACAAAAAGTATAAAAAGGAAAGTCAAGACAAAAGAGGTCTTTCGTAGAAATTTGTAAAATTCTTCCACCATAGCTTCTCCCTAGTTTTAAATCGCCTCAACTACAGTCGACCATCTCACTTCATAAGGAATTTCTGCGGCGTGTCGCTCTTCCATAATGAGGTCAAGAGAGCCGACAATTCAATATTCTTGACACAAAGAGGCGGAACCGAGGTGGTCCCGCCTCTCGAAGTAAAAGCTTCTACTTTATAAGCATCATTTTTTGAGTCCTGACGAAGCTGTCAGCCGTCAATCTAACGAAATAAATTCCGCTGGCGTACCTTGTACCATCAAATTTTACGTTGTAGGATCCGGCAGCTTGCTTTTCGTTGACCAACGTAGTTACTTCTCTTCCTAGGACATCATAGACTTGAAGAACTACTTTCGAATCATTCGGAAGATCATACTTTATGGTTGTGGACGGGTTGAAAGGATTCGGATAGTTGGCGTACAGTTGATATTCCTTGGGAAGATTACTGTTAGCACCTCTAACTCCGTCAACAAGCTCATGAGGGAAAGAGATTCCACTTACGACAAGATTATCAAATTCGATATTGCCTGACCACGATGTCGTATCATAAGGAGCGGGATACCAGATAACCACGCCAACCTGCGAAGGTTTGGTAGGATCAAACTTCCCTGCTCCTGCGAGTGAATCCAGCTTCGTGATTGACAACGTGTTCCACTGAGCATGGGTTACCTGCGAGCCGACCGTGTCAATGACAAAAACGCTGTCGTTCTTGCCGCTTGATACATAGAACTCCACCAATGCCTTATTGGGGAACTTCGCTGGTAAATACAACCCGAACGAAATCGCATTAGCAACAGAATCATCTGCATCCATCATCGAAACAGTATCTCTAGCGACTGCGAACTTGGGGGCATTCTTGGAAATATTCAAAGTTCCTTGCAAAACATAGCTCTGATCGCTGGTTGTCAGGTCGGCGTATCTTTTTATCGTACCTGAAGCATACTTCGGCACATAAAATCCCTCCTTGCCATTTGACCCAGCGCTTTCAAAGTCCGCGGCGTTCCAAACTTTAGGCGGACCGGCGACGACCTGGTTGATGACAGAAACGTTGCTGACGTATACATTTCCATTCCAGGTTACGCCGTTGGGGCCACCGATCTGGATTCCATACTTCCTTAAATTGTCCGTGCTCTTGCTGTATGTATTGAAGAAAGAACCGGAACCAGTGTCCAGGATACTGGCTTGAGCAAGGTCAAAATACAACGGATACCAGACCTTCTTTGGAATATTGATGCCATTGTAAGTCACCGGACCATTGGGTGGCCAGTTCCAGCTGGGATCGCTCTGCGCCCACGTCTGGATATTGAAGGTGTCAGGGAATGTGGTGTCAACATATACCCACTGTACCAAGAAATTCTGACCCTGGGCGGCAAACCCTGGATCAGGTTGATTCCCAAATGAAGTCGCACCAGTTGAAGCTGAACCGTTTTTCAGCTGGCACACCATGACGCCAGTCTTGCCGGCAAGAGTAGTATCGCTCCAGTATGTGCTGTCGACCCAGCCGTTGTGCCACTGATTGGAGAACTTTGTGCTGTTCGGACCGCTCAGATCAGAACTAAAGTCGCCAAGCACGGTCGGTTTTGCACCAACAATAGAAATGTTAGCAATGTAGAATACGCCGGTCCATACCGAGCCCCATATTTGCATGCCGAGCCTTATCTGGTTGTTGACCGGATCAAAGGGTCCGGCAGAACCGACAGGATTCTGCAACGCAAGTTCAGTCAAAGGAGATGACAGCGGAAACCACGTATCCTTCGGAATAGCTGAAGCCTTCGTGTCGACTTCTTTCCAAGACCAATGCGTGTGATCCATTGCCCATATTCCTATCTCTGTCGTATCAGGCATATTCGCACTGCTCGGAATATAAATCCAGACAGTGAGAACTTGAGCTCCATTAACAGAAATGTTATCCGTCTGCATCTGCGCGTTGTTAGAGCCGATCAATGTCATGTGCCAGCCCACAACGTGCTTATGGACCGCCGCCGGATCAGCAGCGATGTAGATCGAATCTGAACCACCAGTATTTTGGACAAAGCCATCTAGCGTACTGTCTGCAAAGCTCGCGAGAACCTGAGCTCTCACAGAACTTGCGAGGAAAAGTAGCATGGCTATAAATAATACCGACTTCTTCATTTTTTACCTCCCTTAAGTGAATTTAATTAGTACAATTTGTATGAATGATATGACTTATAAAAAGCTTCTGCGTTGGAGCCCGCAAAAAGAAAGGACCGCCTGAACTCTGATCTAGTAAATAATTACTCGTCACGCCTCCGTGTTATAGCTAGCTGCTTAAACTCCTGCCAAGTTCATCATGTTAACATTAACATCGAATATTTTCCGAACCGATTCGATTTGTCAATTGCCAATTTAAATCGATCCGCCAATAATGTCAAGGGGTCGAAGCTGGATTCAAAAATTTTTTCAAAATATTTTTTCGGTTGAATCACCGAGAGGCAAAATGAGGTTTTTGAAGTAAATTCGACTAAAAAATCATTCACGACAGCGACTTTTACTTTTGCAGACATGATGAAGCATGCCGTTTGGACTCCCAGATATTTGATTTTCAGACCACGATACCCTAACTTACGCTGTTCAACAATCCATAAAACCGTTTCGATTGTTGCAAATGAAAGTAGGAATCTGAGAGCTTAGTGGAAAGAATAACAATTGATCATGTCGCCCGGAAGGCTGGGGTTTCAAAAAGTACTGTTTCGGCTGTCATAAACGCAAAAGGTTCCGTAAGGCCTGCGACGAAGGACCACATTCTCGAGGTGATGAAAGAACTCAATTTCCGCCCCAGGGGCGTTGCAAGGAATCTGAAAAACTCGTCATTGGACAAAGCGATAGCAATAATCACAAAAGATCTGTACTATCCTTTTTACACCGCTATCGCTTCGGGCGCAAAAGATTTCGCGAGGGATAAGGGATATGCCCTGATTCTCGCAAGCTCGGACAGCAATCAGGAATACGAGAAGAATCTATCGCATTTTTTTTCCATGAAGGACATCAAAGGTACGATAATATGTCCGGTTCTTGAAGGGACGGCGGAAATCGAACATCTCTTCAAGTTGAAAATGTTAAACTACCCCTTCGTCTTGCTAGAGGAAATCAGCGGGATACAGGCAAATGTCGTTACAATCGACAACATTAAGGCGATCAAGAAGGCGGTAAAATATTTGATGGAGATCGGTCACAAAAAAATTGTTCATTTCGCCGGCCCACCCCATGATTCACATGCTCAGGAACGCATGGAAGGATTCCGCTATGCCTTCAGTGAAAGTACGTCGGTCTTCGACAAAGATATGATTGTGCCGATAGGCTCTCAATATGAAAGCGCATATTCAAGCACGATAGATTACTTTAAGAAAAGAACCGTGGATCAATATCCAACCGCGATCGTATGCTTTAACGATCACCAGGCTCTCGCAGTTATGTCAGCATTAAGAGAGTTGAACATCTCCGTACCGGGGGATATTTCTATTGTCGGAATCGATGATATCTATTACTCAAAAAATTATCCTGTGCCGTTGACCACGATAAGAGCACCCCAATATGAGATCGGCAGAAGGGCCGCGGAAATTCTTATTCGTAATACCGAATCTCCGAGATTATTGCCGGTTGAAAAGGTGGTATTAGAAACAGAGTTTATTATCAGAGAATCGACAAGAGTGTTGACCGACTGATAGAAGACAATCCAGTAGTTCGCTTAACCAAATCTTCCGGCTGATATCGACATGTTCAATAATCCGCCGTCCATCTGACCATCGATCATGGATGCATCCCTGCCGCAGCGGCATGTGATGGAAGACGATTCCGCGGCGGGAGCCTAGTTTGTCTCAACATTACGTTTGGAAAGGAATTTCATCCCACTGAAAAGGGGAAATGAATTTATTATCCTGTACCCCTTTCCATTCTCCAACGAGATTGCTGCGGTATTCTTGCTATGCGGAGCGGGAGCAATGGTGCAGCCCTCAATCATGATGTTCTTAAAATCGGAGAATTCGATCCCGTTTGTGAAATAATTCTCCCTGACATCTCCCCATCTTATGTCCATATCGCGGAGCCGAATATCCCTCACGTGCTGCGCATAAAAAGCCGGGATGTCATGCTTGAATAATGAATACCGCTGATCGGTCACCGGACGGAGATCGAAGTTACCTCCGCAAGTCGAACCCAGCGGATCGTTCTCGATTGTGAGCGACACATCGTGGAAAGACACGTCTTCGATCTCGCTTTCATCCGATGAATACAAAAGTATTCCCGCCGCGCCCTCGGCGATAACATGGCTGAATTTCACTCCGCGGATATTTCCCAGCGGAACTTTCTCCTTGCCTCTTATTGCCTCAATGTTGATCGGCTCACCGTTTCCCCACCAATCTCCGGTAAATAATCGAGTCTGGATGTAAATGTTTGAGAACATTATGTTTCTGATTGACCCGGAATCCCTTACACAAAGGTGGATCCCCCGGTTGGAACTGTCGATTACAATATTGCTGAAGGTGTAATTCCTCATTTCATTTTGATCCCACCCCCCGACCCTGATCGCACTTGAACGGGAGACTATGTGACAATTAGTGACCGTTATGTTTTCGGAAACGTGCCTGAGGTTATTGTATCCGGGCAGATCAAAGTGGTACGCGTAGCCGACAGTCACGATCCCATCATCGCCTGTGCGGATATCGCAATCCGACATCTGTACATTGCTGCAGGAGGTAAAGTCTATCCCATCGTTGTTAGGAATCATGAGGTTGTTCCATATTCTAACGCCGGAGACTACGACGCCGTCGCAATCTGCAAGATGGACAGTCCAGAACGGCGAATTCGAGATCGTCACATTCCTGATTGTGACATTCCTGCAATCGGAAAAGATTATCATCTGGAAAGGCCGGTCGAGAGGAACAAGCGGACCGTCCCCCAACCCCGACGATACCTCGCGGAAATGAACCCCCTGTCGCGTGTACATCGTACCCGCGCCGTCAATTCTTTTCGATTTATTCAAATCCATGAACGAATCGCCACTCCCGTCGATATTTCCCTCGCCGGTTATGGAAACATTGTTTGCGTGCTCGGTATAGATTAGGCCGACTCTCTTTCCGTGGAGATAATAATCGGAAACCTTGTTGCTACCTTTTAGGACCGCCCCTCTTTCCAAATGGAGATTAATATTGCTGAATAGTTGTAGTGTTCCCGATATGAAAGTTCCGGTGGGAACTACGACAGTACCGCCCCCATTCTCTCTGCAGCTATCGATGGCTTTTTGAATTGCCGCAGTATTAATGGTCTTTCCGTCGCCGACAGCCCCGAAATCTCTGACATAATAAGTTTGCGCACAAGGTTGGACATACAGTGCAAGGGTAATGACAAAGGAGCAAAAAACTCTCATTATATTTCTCCTAACGCGGCCCAGCCGCGCTGATTGATTATGCTCGTCGATCACGCCAATTCTATGTTTACCGATGCGGAACTCAAGTCACCGCGGAAGTCGAATATGACAGAAATCATTTACTCAGCAGCAACTTTATTTCATGCCGGTCACATCAATGATATCGTACCGAATACAGTACGGCCTTTTTATTTAAGGACCATCATCTTCTTCGTAATTGAGTAACCGCCGGATCTTAATGAATAGAGATAGACGCCGCTTGTGAGCCTCGAAGCGTCAAAATTGACTTGGTAATCGCCCGCATTCATCCTCTTATTAACCAGATCGGATACCTTCTGCCCAAGCACGTTATAAATAGATAGATCGACTTGACCAGATCTCGGTATTGCAAACTCAATGGTTGTAGTTGGATTGAACGGGTTCGGATAGTTTTGCGAAAGTGAATAAACGATCGGCGTTCCAGGTACTCGTTTAATTCCGGCGGCCATCGTCCCATAAACATAAATCTCCGCTATCGAGTAAGCCCCATTTTCTTCTGCTTGGAGAAGGAAATCCAGATACCGTCCAACACCCTGCAACCCGCTTAAAGTCTCCACATAATTTGTTCCACCGGTGCCGCCGACAACCTGCTTCAATACGGACCAGTTGATTAAATCACTTGAAGCCTGCACAGAGTATTGTTTCGCGTAGGCTTTGTTTCCCCAATGGATAATTATTGAATTGATTGTATCTACCCTGCCCATATCGAGTTGTACCCACTGGGAAGACGATGAGCCCGCCTGCCATCTTGAAAAATTATTCTCATCCACGATGTTCTGAGGGTTGCTGAAAGACCATGCGACAGTATCGTTTGAAGACACAGTGACGGAAGCTTCGTAAGCTCGGTCAACCTGATCAGGCGGCAGTACATTTATTGTTATCGTACTCGAATCACGTTCATCTCCTTGCGCTATCAGCGTAAACGTGCTGGTGGCAGAGTCGGCATACTCAACCACGGAATCCTTTACCGGAACCGGTTTCCCATTCAACGTTACGTTCGACCCTTTCACCGCCTGCCAAACCAATGAGGTGTTCTCCCCGGTCCCGATTTCAAGCGGGGCCGCTTTAAACATTATGATCCTACCACTTGGTATTACGACAACCTTCACGATTGCGGTATCTGTAACCACTCCGGAGGCAATCATCGTATATGTCGAATCTTTGAGCGGTCTTACTTGCATGCTATCCTTTGGAGTCGATGAGACATCTATGTTATTTATTCTGACAGTTGAGCCAGGCTCGACATCCCATTTGAGATAAGTACTATCCGTTTTCTGTATAGTACTTTGAGTGGCCGTGAACAAATAAATCGATCCGGTCTTCGGGTAAAGGTTAATGACATTCCTATAATTCAGGAACATGTACTTCAGTGCGTCCCAAGCATCAGACTCGGCATTGGCGCCATTGTTTGGTGTATTAGGGAAATCCGTCCAGGACCATGCCAGCGCGCCTGCGTAACCATTGCTGTAAATAGTAGGATAGATGCTTTGGTCTCCTAATCCGTCAGTCGTCTGCATCCAAAACTCAGCGATGACCGTCGGTTTGTTCAATCCCCATGTTGAGAATGGGTGTGTCAACGGAGACAGCAGACTCGAACCATAGTTATAATAATGCACCGTATAAAAATCTAACGTGCCCAGGGAATCCCCGCCCGCAGCGATCAAACGATCATCGCGGTAATAGTTACTGTCAGCCTGCGCCGCGACTCTGTCCAGGTATTCGAGCATTTGCTGAGTCGTCAAATTGCCCCTGTGCGATAGGTTGAACTCGTCGGTCATCTTCTGCAATTCTGCCTGCGGCAAAGAGTTTATTGTTTCCAATTCCGAAATCTTGTTGCTTGCCGTCGGGTTGACGTCGGTCAGAGTCTGAAAACTCCCGGGGCCGGTGGTCACATGAGCCTTCGGATCCGCCCTGTGAATCGCTCCCGCAATCAAATTCGTAAACTGCTGAACCGCCGATACGGAAACGGATGGATCGACAGTATAGTACTGCGTCCCAGTAGTCATCCCGTTAGGCTCATTGCAAACTTCCCATGCAATAATTGATGTATCGCCTTTGACTGAATCCACTATCGGGGCAAGAGCATTCCTGATATACGCCATCGTATATGCCGTATCCGTTAACATATATTCGTTCGCATGCAATCGTGCCGTATCCACTTCCGTTATCCTCAACATGTCGAACGACCACAGACACAGGATCAAGCCGACATCATTCTGCTTCGCCAAATTCAAAAGGGTTTTTAGATTTGTAATGGTATTAGATCCTGGTCCCGTGACATATCCATTAGCATCATATGCGGGGGTCCCTGCCCCATTTGTATGCAGCCAAACTCTCAGCGCATTGCCGCCATATAAATGAACAGTGTGAAACTCGGTATTAAACTGTGCGGCATTGATAAGGTCTGGGCCAAAATCATTCGCAAAATTCACCCAAGCTACATTTATACCGTTGAGAAAAACATTTCTTCCAGCAAAGTGTACTAGATTCGTATCGGACTGTGAGAACGCAGAGTCAGGAATCTCAATTACAAGGATCAAAAGCAAAAGAAGAAAATTCCTGATCATCGCTGAAAAGACAGTATGATAAGTTTTCATAGACTCTCCTTAAATCTATAACGCCAAATTCTGACTTCATTTATCAATTTCGAGTGAATAAACCTCTCCATCAGCTATGTAGTTTGTTCCAAGGAAAAAATCAACACAAGAATTCAAGCATCCTATCGGATGAGCCCGGACGACTCAATCTTCTTGATAATCACATCCGCGATCTTCCTGTGAGTTGAGACGCTCGGATGTCCGTTTGCGACATAACCGCCCGGATAAAAATCAAAATGCGTGAAATATATATCGTGTCTTTTTTGAGAATGCTCTTCATTGACAACTCTCTCAACATTTCGCTCTATCCATTTTACAGGAGGCGAAACCGCAATGATCGAAACTCCCGGATATTCCCTACGAATCAACGAGAGCAACTTGTGATAGTCTCTCCGGAAAATCAGAGAATTCTCTTGCGAGACTTTTCCGCTTTTCTCTTTCAGGCCGGAATAATCGTTGAGTCCAAGGCAGACCACGACTAAATCCGGGGTCCACCGTTTGAAATCCCATTTCGGCTCGCTCGATTCCATCAATGTGCGATCATAATATTGCTGCATTGAAATATCGAACTTTCCCTGCCAATCGCAAACCGTTCCAATCCCTGACCGCGCGATTATATGATACTGGGCATTATAATGTTGTGCCACCATTACTGCAAAGCCGCTGTCGATGTCGGTCACTGGAAACTTAGCTTCCCATTGCATCACAGAGTCTTTCGCCTCATTGCCCTCAGCCGCCGTAAATGAATCTCCAATGAATTCTATTTTCCGGACTGGCGGAGCGGGAGGTGGACACAGCGAGCCGCTATCCGCGAGCAGGATCCCGGAGAATGAATATATTCCGAACGAAATGTTTCTTTGACTAAATCGCAGTAAATGGCGTCCGCTCCCAAGACTATCCGCAAGGATATAATCAGCATCGCCGGCTTTGTTGCCATGCAAAACGGGGCGCAGTTCGCCGTCTATATAAACGTCATAATAGTTTACAGTGTCGTTCATTCTGACGCCAATACTGTCGCCGTAAAATCCCGTCTCAATAAAAATTCCCGGCCACGAATGCCGCGGATGAAGAGAGTCCGCCATGTCCCACCGGCCGAAATATTTGATGCAAGAATCGTTCGCAGGAAAAAATTTTGCTGCAAGAGCTGAACTGCTGAGTCCAAATATTAAAATTAAGAGACCGCTGCCCCAGCGAAGGAGTAGTTTCATGGTTCCTGCTTTTCTAAAGGTAGCCCATTATTTCAAAAGCACCATCGCTTTTGTTTCCATCAGACTCCCCGTGCTCAGACGGTAAAAGTAAATTCCGCTTGATAACCTGCTGCCGTCGAATTTCACTTCGTGCGCGCCGGCCTCTTCGATTTCATTGACCAGCGTCCCGACTTCCCTTCCAAGCAAGTCGTAGACTCTCAAAGTCACACGGCTCATCGTCGCAAGCTGATAGCTGATCGCCGTTGTCGGATTGAACGGATTCGGGAAATTCGGAAAGAGCCTGAAGGAAGGCTTATGAATATTATTTCCCTCCGTCTTTACGCTTGTGGGATTTGCAAGACGAATTCGGTATAAGGTTTTCCCTGCAGTTATATAAAGAGTTTTCCTATCATGGTCTCCCCAATTGCAATTAGACGCCACGTCGGGGCTTGGAATCAAGATAGTGTCGACGCAACTTCCATTCGAACTAAAAACCCAAACACCAAGCGGTCCCGCGCAAAAGAGATTACCCGAGGAATCGAACTTCATGCCATCCGCGTATCCTGTCGGCCTGATGGTCGCAAATACCTGCTTATTCGCCAACACCGAATCGTCGACGACATCCCAGACATATACGATGCGGGCCTGCGAGTCGTTGATGTAAAGCTTGGACTCATCGTTAGAAAAACAGATCCCGTTCGGGAGACTGAGCGAAGAATCAAGGAGTCGGACCGACCCCGCCGGGCTTATTCTGTAAATGCCCGCAAAACTCAACTCGCGACTTTGCCCGGAGGGGACGTTAAACGGCGGATCAGTAAAGAATATGGATCCGTCGGACCTCACGACGACATCGTTGGGGCTATTGAATTTCTTCCCCTGATAAGTCGAGGCGAGTGGAGTGATCGTTCCGCTTGAATCCATTCGGACAACCCTCCGGAACCCCATCTGGCAAAACACAAGCCGCCCCTGATGATCGAAAGTCATTCCGTTTGAACTATCGGAAGGATTTAGGAACGGAGTCGCGATGCCCGTTTTCGGGTCGTACTGGTAAATCTTGTTTCCCGCTATGTCCGAAAAAAGAAGCGTGCTGTCTGTCGCCGATTTTAATCCCGGCCCATCATACCACACAGGTCCCTCCACCTGCAGGAAACCTGTATGGAGTTTTTCAACCTTGGCCCCCGCCGGAACCGGCGATTGCGCAAAAGATGTCGCCGAAATTAGAATCAGCAAGAGAAAAATTTTCACTTTCAAAATTTTTGATATCAAGTTATTCCTCCGACATTGATAATTATTCATAATGAACCGGGTATGTTGTTATTTAAGAAGAAGCATTTTTCTTGTCGAAACATAACCCGCGGTTTCTAATCTATAGAAATACACTCCGCTTGCAAAACGCGAACCATCAAGAGCGACGCTGTGCCTCCCGGCCGCTTGGGTCGCGTTAACAAGTGTCGCAACATCTCGACCAAGCACATCATAAACTCTCAACGTCACACGACCACCGGCTGAAAGTTGATATGTAATTTCCGTCGTTGGGTTGAACGGATTGGGATAATTTGAGAACAGCATTGTCCTTTCCGGCAGCGAATTCCCACCACCAGCGAACAGTGTTGCCTTGTCGACCAGTTGGTCGGGTGGGATATTTCCTTTGTCATAATAATACCATTCCTGACCGAGGTTAATATAAGTCAGACCGGTGTTATTTATAACTATGGCATCAAAAGAAATATTCGGAGGCACTGTGTCTCGGGAATGCACCTCAACGGCAACCACATTCTTTCCGTCTTTCAAATAGGCAGATCGATCCTGACTGCTCATTACGATTGACGTTGCCAGTGTCATCGGACCCTTTGCGTAGGTATCGTATGAAACATCAGCACTTGGATCGATATTCACTCTGCCGATCTCTTTCCCATTTACATATGCGACAGCACCGTCGTGACCTTTTACGTAGACACGGAAATCAAGCATGGAGGCAACATCGCTAAGGTCCACTGTTTGCCTGAAATAAACGGTTGTTGCGGAAGAGACTTTCGTGCTGTCGCCTGGTGCTCCATCGTTGCCCAGCGGAGCCTTCCCTAATTTCCATTCGGAAAGATCGTAAGCGGTCGAACCGTCCCATGTTAACAAAGCTTTTGTCGTGTCGACGCTGAAGCGTACCACGACAGAAGTGTCCATCGTTATACCGTAAGCGTTCTTCGCTCTTAGATAATAAGTGTACGACTGTCCTTGCTGACATGATAATACTGTAGAATGGATGCGAGTCCCGGTTACGGCAAATTGATTCTCCATCTCATCGTATGGTTTGTCCGAGGTGCTGTATCGAACCGTATCGTACTCTGCAGTTCGAACATTTAGGGTATACGTTGGCGTCGTCACGACAAATAACGAATCAGGATAACGCACAATTGATGGAGGAGTTGTTTCATTGAACGGAGTCCAAGCATCGATTGTATCGATCAACGCGATCAGCGTGTCGGCAATTTTCTGATGAGTGGCGACGTTAGGATGTCCTCCGTTCACATAACCGCCATTGTAGTATGGAAAATAAGAATAGAAGACGTTCGTGTGTCCGATGGCATTTTCTTCAGAAACAACTTGAGCAATTGTATTCTGCAGCCATGTAATTCCGTTTGCGGCCACCGCCAGGATCTTCGCATGGGGGTACACATCCATTATGTTTGAAATAAAAGTGTGATATTCTTCTTTGAATGTGCTCGTGTTAGCCGCCGAAATGGTCCCGGTAGAATAACCGCCCCAGCCGTTGTAGTCGTTCAGACCGAGACAGATTACGACGAGATTCGGTTTCCATTTTGAAAAATCCCATGCGGGTGCAGTTGCATAGGCCACGGTGCTGCCAAAGATACTCGGAAGGTTGTTGGCATAGTTCCCAAGATAATCGAGAACGAGTCCCCAACCGGAGTGTGCTGTCACGGTATATTGCGCCCCATAGTGGCGGGCTATGATTGATGGAAATCCTTCATATAGATCGGTCCAGTCGCCGCTCGGCGCTGCATCCGTGCTGTCCCACAAATTTCCCGACGCGCAGGTGTAGGAATCCCCGATGAATTCAATTCCTCTTGAGGACGCCGAGGGCGGCGGAACAAGCGTCCTGCCACTATCGAGAATAAACCCGTTGAAGGAAAATTTCGTCCAGTTCGTCTCGTTTCTCAGCGTGATCAGAATTGTGTGAACGGTGTCTTGAAGTCCTGTCTTCAAAATGTACGATGAAATGCCCGATCCCGTACCATGAAAGTCAATGAACGTGGTATCGTCAATGAAGACATTATAATAACTGAAGTTATCATTAAGACTAATGCCGATGCTTGTCCCTTCAAATGCGGCAAATATATAGACTCCAGGCCACGAATGCGTCGGTGCCAGTGGATTTGAGAAATCCCATCTGCCGTAATACTGGATGCTGGGATCATTGGCTGGAACTAGGTTCGAGGAGTGGAGTGAATTATTGAGCCCAAACGTCATAACCAACACGATTGTAAGAGGTATAGAATGTTTCATCCTTTCATGCTCCTTGAAAACTAATCCTGCGGAAACTTCTGGCTCAGTCCTGCCGATTATTCATTATCCGCATTGTTGGTGAACTGTTCATCGATGAAAACTTTATGCGTAATCGTTCTCGGATCACTGAACAGCTCTTTGATTTGTTCGTCGGAATTGTTGGTGTGCACAAATTCCGCCCATATCATGAAATATGTCCAGTCAGACTGGTCTCTTAAAATCTCCGGCGTCGGTGCTTCTTCAACCTCGCCGAGAGCGACTAGTTTGCCTTTCGAGAGATCGAGCAGCTGATCGTAGTTGCTCCGTTTGTAATCGTTGCGATAGATATCCGCTGCCAGCACATCGACGTAATCCGAGCCAGGGAAAAAATCAGCGTAATCATAAGCCTCGTCGTTGGGCAAGTTCCGCGGCGAATTCGGCCCCCAAACCCAGATGAGATTGTTCAAATGGAAATAATTTACATACCGATCATACATCATCTTGTACAATCTTGCCGATCCATCGGGGCCTTTTCGATTCCCCCACCAAAACCAGACACCGTTCATTTCATGGTAAGGCCTCCACAGAATGGGAACGCCCAGATTCTGCAGCGCTTTAAGGTAAGTGGCAACTGCATCCACCTGAGACAACCACCGTTCGTACAACCTGGTCCCCGGGGTTATCAATTCCTTCCACTGTTCATCGGATAACTTTCCTTGTATGCTGGTTCTCCAATCGAATGGCGGTTCATCTGACGGCCGCCCTTGGTGCCACATCAGGGTTACGATGTGGCCTTCGAGAAATTGTTTGTATACTTCCTGGATAAGCTGCGAAGCATAGCCCGGTTCGTAATAATCGACGAAGTCATAGCCCAGCAATTCCGGAGATTTTCCCGTAAGGGCCTTTATGTAATCGGAATAAATATATTTGTCTTCGGCACCTGCAAAAACCTGGAGACCGGAAATCGTCTTCCTCCCTCTTATCGAATAAAGGTATGCAAGCAGCTTCTTTGCGGCCGGGGTCGCATCGTGGTTCACGGGCGCGTAAACAGTTTGAGAGTTATAATCCACGTTTTGGGGGCTGGTCTGCCCGACTGCTGAACAACCTCCGATAAAAATAATAGCTGCTATTTCCTTAACCAATCGATTTCTCCGTTTGCAAAAACTAGAGGTCATCATCTTCCCATCAAAACATAGGACAAACTATTCAATCCGGCAAGTCATCGCACGGGTTTTAATCGAGACAAGCATGGTCAATTTTCTGAACTGCGAGCCAATCTTTTCATACAGTTCTCAAGTCCTCGCGTGGTATGATAGTTACATTTCCAAATCGAAGATTTCGACCCCAGTTCGAGGTTCGGGGCCTCGTCGATGCCGCCCCAGAACCAGCCGCCGTATTTGTGATCGATGAGATACCTCTGGACATAATCCCACTGCACGCAGAATTTCAAATAGTAATTGTTCTCATCATCAGGAAATAGCTCCGACATCATTAGAAAAGAGTTTAATGCTTCAATCTGAGACCACCACTCTTTTGTGGACAACACAATCGTTACTTTGTTATCACCTTTGAACTCATATCCGCCGTCGTAGATTCCGCCTTTCTCCTTGTCCCAGCCGTTTGCCAAAGCGAAATCATCAAGCTGTTTGGCAATACGGAGCGTCGTCGTGTCGTTCTTGAGGCCTAACGCCTTTGAAGTTTCGAGCAACAGATAAGCCGTCTCGACATCGTGCCCGAACGAGATGTGGTCTAATTCCAAATGTGATTTTCTATTCTCTTCAGTTGAATCCCGGTACGAAACCAGAGTCCAGTCGCGATTGAAGAATAAAGTCATATATCCCTTGCTGCCGACGACTATGTCTCTTATTTCATGGAACAGCATGTCAAGCCGCTGCCTCAAGGTCTCGTTTGGCCAAACATCGTATAGCTCGGTGAAAGCCTCCATCAGGTGTATCATGGAGTTCTGATCTTTCGGTGGAATCCCTTTGTACCAATCCTTCTGAGGATCACCGTTCACCAAAAGGTTTTGGAAATAACCGCCATACTCAGGATCATAGCTGTGCTTATCCAGCCACTCAAAAGTCTTAACGGCAAGATTCAGTGCAGCAGTGTCTCCAAATGCCCTGTAATATGCGGCAAGACCGTAAATCGCAAAACCGTTTCCGTATGCCGTCTTCCCGGCGGGTCCGTATCCGAACGAGATCGGTTTCCCTTCGCGAGTAACGAGATCATAGAAGCCGCCGTGGTCTTTGTCCCACATTACATTTTTTAAAAACACAAAACCGTGACGAGCATATTCGAGGTAAGGCTCTTTCTCTTTGTAAAAAATAGATCCTGTCGAAAGAGACCACACATGGCGCGCCTGCGTGACGATCATCTTCGCCTGTCGTCCTTCCAATTGCCACTTATAGTTGATGTCGCTGAAGTAACCGCCGTCGACCGTGTCTATGCACAGTGGATAGAACAGATCGAACTCGCTCTTCAAAGCGGATCTAAGTTCCGCTAAGATAGTGTCCTTATTGGTCTCTATGCTCTGTTCGTGTCCGGAAGACTCGGCAGGATTTTGCGCAAGTGCAGTCAGAAGTGGCAACACCGCGAAAGAAAACGTATATCGAGCGTGCAGATGAAAACAATTTCCCATGGTCATCTTATTAAACACAAAGTAAACTATTTTGGCCACTCGGTCAACGAGACAAATGCGTCTCCGTTCTCAATGTGAAGTTAAATGATTCGGAAAACGTCATCTTCACGTAGTCGAACAAGAAACGGTAAAAATTCCGTTCAACACTGGTGAAACATTCTCACTTTTCCGGAACTTCCGCCGGCAAAATCGGCTGCACGGATTCAACTGATAATGTTCTGCTCAACAAGCCTTTCGACGATGCAGTTATCGTTATCTGACCGAATATTTTTTCAGATTCAACGATAACCTGCGCAAGACCGTTGAACGCACGGCGCTTCCACGAGCTTGACGGCGTGATGACCTGAACTAATCCCGGATCCGTATTCAGAATTTCCCACTGATTTCTTTTTACCAAAGGTGGTCCGACCACAGCATAAATGTTCTTTCCGGGATGAAGATAAGAGTGGTCAAGCACGTACTCCTGGCCAGACGCCTCCCTTGACACGTCTTTCACAATGAGGTGACCATTTATGTAAACCGTTTGGACCTGGCATACGCTTTTTGTCAAAAGCGTAATTCGTGATGAATCTGTAATCTGCGGCAAGTCAAAAGTTCCGCGAATCACAACGATCTTGGACGAATCCTGTGGAATACGGCTCTCACGATCCTGCTCGGCAAACGCCGGATCCCAATTAGAATCATCGTAGTCCGGTGTTACTTCCAAAGTATTCCCTGAGCTTCCGACGGCGTGGATTTTCAATCCCGCGATCCTGATCGCGCTTACTGTCTCAAGATACTTCTCGGGCTCGTGAGAAGACGGATCACCATTCCCGACTCCGATAATTTTTCCCGGCCCCTGAAGCCCGAAAACAATTTCATTGTCTCCATCCGGCACCGCTCTCCCCAACGAGTCGACAACTTTCACCGTTATCACCGACACGTCTTCCCCGTCAGCATTTATCGTATCTCTGTCCGGAATAAGTTGAACAGCCACGGGATCCGCTGTAGTTGCGACCCTGTCTGCGACACCTTCTTTTCCGGCATCATATCCCACCGCCTCCAAAGTTCCGGGTTCGTATTTTACGTCCCATGATACATGAGAATATTTTGGCACAGACTTTCGACCTAAACTTTTTTTATTGAGGAAGAGCTCAACTTCGTCGCAATTACTATAAGCCCAGACATCGACTTTCTGTCCCTCTGTCCAATTCCAGTGCGGGAGCAGATGAAGAAGAGATTTATCAATCCAGCATGATTTCAAATAATAAAACATGTCCTTCGGGAAACCGCAGAGGTCCATGATGCCGTATTGAGCAGTTACCTGCGGCCAGCCTATCGGATTAGGCTCACCGTGGTAGTCGAAGCCTGACCAGAAAAATAAACCGGAGAGAAACGGACGTGCCGCATAAAACTTGAAGCCGTTTTCAATACCGATATTCGGATCCTTGCGGTCGATAGCTACAAGGTGCGCGTCAGAACGATCTTCTGTATAAACTCCCCGTGTTCCTTCAGAAGACGATTCTTCCGTTCCCATACTCGGTTGATTTGGAAAATCCGCATGTTGCTTGTCGATGTCCCCGTTGAAAATGTAATTGAATCCCATCACATCGATTACGGTAGAGATTCCTTGACCCCATCCGCCGCTGACTGCAGCGGTAGTATGGCGGGACGGATCGAGTCCCTTTACAAGATCTCGCATGGTAGAAATGATACGGGCACCCTTCTCGTTTCCTTCGATAACCCACTCTTCATTTCCCAGCGACCAGACAAAGACACTCGGATGATTTCTGTCTCGAACGATCATGGCCTTCAGCTCGTCAAGCTCCTCGGGACTGCTCCCCATCAGACGGTTTTCATCGATGACCAGCATACCGAGACTGTCGCATGCGTCCAGGAAGGCAGGACTGGGAGGGTTATGCGCGCATCTAATCGCATTGCTTCCCATCGCCTTCAGCTGCTCGATACGGAATACCTGTAGAGGATCAGGCACTGCTGTGCCGACACCGGCAAAATCCTGATGGACGTCTGTCCCTTTTAATAACACATGTTTGCCATTGAGGAAAAATCCTTTATTGGGATCGAAGGAGATTGTCCGAATTCCGAATCGGGTTTCGTATTGATCGACAACCAAATCTCCAGAAAAAACTTTCGTCACCAATTTGTATAGATATGGATTTTCAGGCGACCACAATCTGGGGATCGGCACTCCCATCGTGCACGTGAAATCTTTTTCCTTTCCCTGAGCAAGAACCACCTTTTCAAATTTTCCGCCCGCGACGGTTTCACCTTTCGCATCGATGATGGTCTGGCCAAGACTGATCGGCATATCCTTCTTCCCGTCATTTTTCACCGTGGCTGTCACGGTGACCGTAGCGGAATTGCCTTTCACTTCGGACATGACGAAAGTTCCGTTCGGCGCGATGTGCACCGGAGACGTTTTGTTCAGCCACATATCTCTATAAATTCCTGCACCTTCGTAAAACCATCCTTCCTCCATCGTCGCATCTGCGCGAACGGCTACGACGTTTGTGCCTCCATAGTTCAAATAGTCAGTGATGTCATATTCAAAAGCGGAGTAGCCGCTGTGGTGTTCGCCGAGATAAAACCCGTTGACCCAGACCTGCGAATCCCTGAATATGCCGTCAAACTGGATGCTGATTCGCCTGCCGAGATCCGATTCCGGAATGGAAAAAGATTTCCTGTACCACCCGATGCTCGTCGAAGGAAATTTCTTACCAAGCGGTTTGTATCCATGACTGCTGCTGGCCGTCGAATCAAACGGGAGCTCCACAGCCCAATCATGTGGAAGATCTACGATTCGCCACGCACGGTCATCAAAACTGAACGACTCGCCTTCGACTTCGCCGTCGTGACCTCCTGCCTTGGCAAAGTAAGAAAAGTATGCCGTACCGGTTCCAAAATCTTTCGATGGATCACAAGAGTTCCCTAATGCAAATCGCCAGCCGGAGTTCAGAAGCAAATGTTCACGAACCGCCGGTTGTTCCGGAAGCGGCTTTGATTTTCCGGCTGCGGGCACGGCCGCCAGGATCGCCAGGAATGAATTGAAGAGTGCGAAATTCATAAACAGAAAAATTTTTCTCATTTCTTTGCCCTTGCTTAAGTTTCCCTACTTGACCGGGGTTAATCTCAGCAACACAACGTCGCGAGATTGAATGTCTTCGATAAAACTGCTTGCCGTGGTCGAAAGATTCTGTTTGTGCCAGATATCTCGAATACTATATGTACCTTTAAGAAACGGTAGAGAATTCCAATCTATTCTAATCTTGAAAGGATCGGTGCTTGAGTTGAAAACGCAGATTGCCCACGCACCGTTTGATAATTCCTTCGCCCATATTTGCTTGCCGATCTGGTCCATGTATCTGAAGCCCTGTTTTCCCAATGAATCCTGATCGATTGCAACGACTTCCTTGTTCGTGAGAATGTCGCGAATTTCCTCGGGCATATTTCTTACATCATTCCCCGCCATCAGAGGCGCGGCGAGCATGCACCATAGAGTAAAGTGAGCCCTTGACTCAGCGAGCGTCAGACCTTTATTGCCAACCTCCAGCATGTCGGGATCATTCCAGTGATCCGGTCCTGCGTATTGAGTGAGCTCCGCTTCCTTGTCGAGGATGTATTTCCACCCCATCGAGTAAACCCCCTGGCAATCGTAACAATCGGTGATATCACCGGTGGTCCGCCAGAGATGTCCGATCTCCGGGCCCCAGATCCAGGGCTCGTTCGTTCCCCATTCGCAGATGCTGAACACCACCGGCCGACCCGCGTGGTACAATGCGTCTCTCATTGTCTTGTATGTCTCCTCCGCATTGGCCGTACCATGATTACACCAATCGTATTTCAGATAGTCGACTCCCCATGACGCGTAAGTTCTGGCATCCTGGTACTCATGACCGCGTCCGCCGGGAAAACCCGAGCATGTTTCGGTCCCCGCGCAATTGTGGATTCCGAATTTGAAGCCGTGCGCGTGAAGATAATTTCCAAGAGCCTTCATCCCGTGTGGGAACCTCTTCGGATCAGGAAAGATATTTCCGAGACTGTCTCTCTGCATCGCTTCCCAACCGTCGTCGATTACTATATAGATGTATCCGGCATCCCACATCCCATTCATTATCATCGCATCAGCAACGCTCTTGATAAGATTCTCGTCGACGTTCGTCGCGAAGGTGTTCCAGCTGTTCCATCCCATGGGTGGAGTCAGGGCAAGCCCATCAAATTTTTGGGCAAATGCAGAAATCGAAGCAAGCATCAAGAAAGTAAACACAATTTTTCTCATGGATGAAGCCTTCCTATTTTGAAAATTTCGAGATGTGAACACGAAATCCCAACAATATCGAGACCCGAATGTTCGAGAGACGGCATTTATGTTTTTGGTGCTGTCATCTGTTTGGAATCTGTATCGTTTGTTTTGAGATTTCTCCGGTAAAGGTCTTAAAAGCTATTCCTTTCATAAGCCTCAATTATTCGATCGATCTTTTCATTTGTCTCCGCCCGGACGATCTTTCTTTTGGGATCGGCATCGAACCACGCCAGGGTTTTTCTCACGCCTTCGTTGAATGGAATGGTGGCTTTGAAATCGGGAACAAAAGTCTTGATTTTTGTATTGTCAAAGATGGCACAGTGTGATTTATCTCCCAGCAGCGTTCCTATCATGGACTTATCTAATCGGCAGATAAAATCGGAAGATATGTGAACGATCTGCGCCTCAACATCGAAAGCATCGGCAGTCGTCCGATATATCTGATCCCACGTCAAAGCCTCGTCCGAAGTGATCTGGAAAGGATGACCGACCGCTCTCTGATTTCCAAGAAGTCCGACAAATCCTTTGGCGAAATCTTCAGCATGTGTGATTGTCCACAGCGAAGTCCCGTCGCCATGCACTATCACTTTTCTTCCTTTCTTCATGCGGTCGATTACCGTGTACTCGTCCCAGCCGCCGATGGCGAGCGGGATAACCGTGTCGTAGGTAAATGACGGCCGGACTATCGTCGCTGGAAAACCTTCTTCTCTGTACGCACGATTGAGTTTTTCTTCACAGGCAATCTTGTTTCGTGAGTATTCCCAAAAAGGGTTGCACAAAGGTGTCGATTCGGTGATGATCGGAAATGACGGCGGCTTTTGGTAGGCGGATGCGGAGCTGATGAACACATATTGCTTCGTCTTCCCGCGGAAAAGTTCAATATCTCTTTCCACTTGATCGGGGTTGAAGGCAATCCAATCCACGACGACATCCCACTCATGCTTTTTCAGAACAGAGTTTAGAGCAGATGGATTCGAAATGTCCACTTTGATTAATTTCGCACCGGGAATTTTCACTTTTCTCTTTCCACGATTAAGCAAATGCAAGTCGATGCCACGGCCAATGCATAATCTGCTTACAGAAGTACTTATGTTTCCGGTGCCGCCGATAAATAGTGCTTTCATGTTTTAACCCAGCTTATAAATTGAATAAGTCTGCCCAGGCACGATTACTGATATTTTCTTCCCATCTTTGTTGATTGCGACTTCCTTTCCGGCTAACAGCGTCATCTTCGAGTATGGAATATTCAAATCGAACTCTGCTTTAGTTTCCGTCGCCGACGGATTTAGAATGACAATGACGACATCCCTGTCCCTGGCTCTCGCGTATATGAACGGGTAAGAATTTTTCTTTGCATACAGGGGTACAAATTCTGCATAAGCGGCTAGGGCGGGCTCTGTATTCTTCAGCCTGATCAATCTCCTCGTCCTGTTGAGGAGAGAGTTCCGATCATTTTCCTGTGCATCAACGTTTGGTGCATCCGCCGCCGGATCGATCGGCAAATAAAGTTTTTCCGTAGAGGCAGTGGAGAAACCTAAGTTTTTGTCTTTGTTCCATTGCATCGGCGTTCGTGCACCGTTCCGCGGTCGATATGCTCCTTCGACCTGGGGCCAGTCTTCCGGCATCTGACGCATCCCGATTTCATTTCCATAATAGATGAATGTCACGCCCGGCATCGTCAGCCCGAAAGCATAGATTATCTCAAGATCGTTGTCGCTGCGCTTGTTTCCCAATCTGGCGTTGTCGTGATTCCCAAGAGGCAGCGAGATATAACCTTTCCCCTTCGTGGCATCATACTGTTCCATGAACTTACCAAGAAAAAATGTGATGTCACCTTTCCCTTCCATATCGAAATAGCTGTGTCCTTCGGAATAGCCGTTGAGTATCCTCCAGCTTTCTTTCTGGAAAAGATCGTTGTATCCTTCGAACCAGTGAAAGAAATCCGCGTGGAAGCAGCCGTCGAGAGCGTCAATCGGATAAGACCACTCCGACACGATGAAAGCTTCAGGAAAATCTTTCTTTAGCATTTCCCTAATCTCCCGCCAGAATTTTTTTGTGCCATCTTCGTGAGTCTTGAAGAACTGTTGGTTGCCTTCGACGTTGCCGGTCTTTACGAGCGCTCCTGCCATGTCGGCCCGAAAACCATCCGCACCCATCTCCATCCAGAAGCGAAATACTTTTTTCATTTCCTCTCTCACGGCAAGAACATCCGGATGATCGATCGGCAATTCCCAGTTCTGGACGGCGTCCGGCGATGCAAATCCGTAATTCAAAGCCGGTTCGGAATAATAAAAGTTCAGCATGTACTGACCGTTTCTTGTCCCGTAACCTTTTATAAACGAGCCCTGGTACTCTTTCGGAGGATTCAGCCAGACATTATCCGTCCAGATGTACCAGTTCGAGTGTTTCCCTTTTTCCTGCTTGGCCGATTCCTTAAACCATGGATGCTCCATGGATGTGTAGCTCGCGACGAAATCAAACAGGATCTTCAAGCCGCGTTTGTGGGCTTCATCGAAGAGTCTTTTCGCATCGTCGTTCGTTCCGTATCGTGGAGCGACCTTATAATAGTCCGAAATGTCATAGCCGCCATCGCCGAACGGCGACTCGAAAAATGGGTTGACCCAAACGGCGTCGACGCCGAGGCTCTTTATGTAGTCTAACTTCTGAATTATTCCCGGCAGGTCGCCTATTCCGTCGCCGTTGGAATCATAAAAACTCTGAGGGTAAATCTGATAGAACACTGCATGGTGCGCCCATTCCGGAGTGTCGGGAGGAATAGCGTATTTACCAGTTATTTCATACCCTGAAAAGTCGGTCGCGACATCCAAATTTGTTTCCCTGCCGCGAAAAGCATTTGCTAAAGCATCCGCTGGTTTGGACCCATTTAAAAGTCCAAGACCTGCGGCTGCAGTGACAACCCGCCCTATGAAGGAACGTCTATTGAAATTATTTCCCATAACAAAAGCCTCCTTGCCTGATGGAAGAACTTAAAGAATGATCTTGTCGAAATGATCAGTAACAAAATCTCCGATAATTTTTTTTTGCAGTTCGGTTTATATGCTATCTGGAGTTTTAATCTAAGGCGATTGAAAACGTATTTCAAGTGAAACGGGACAAGCTCAATTCTTTCCCTTCAAGGAAGTGGGATTGTTTATGTTAATCTCCGATGGAGACATTGCGGGACAATGCGGGCATTGACTAGCGTGGCTTCCTTGCCGTAGATGCGGCAAGAACAACAGTCCCCAGTGTCGATACAGTTTCGAGGGGTGTCTGATTCAACCTGATCAGTCTGAGAAGATCTTACTGATAATCTGAAGGATTGCGGTCTAATAAATCTCGCACCGGACCGACAAGATACACGCGTTTCGGCGGGACATTAGAAGTGCTGATGTCTCCTGTCACTAGCGTGTTACAATACGCTCTCTATTGATGCCAGGAAACCGTCTCTGTCCCAGATTTCCGTTCCCCAAAGACCGACAGAGGCAATCTGTGTTGCAATGTTTTTCGCCTTCTCTTCGGCGGCTTCCTTTGATGCAGCCGGGACGACGATGCTCATCTCTCCTGTTTCCAGGTAGACCGGCATGAGACGGATCCTCGATGGATCGAGACTAAGCGGCCTTAGTTCGATGACCTCGAGGTTCTGCGAGATCCTTACGCGCCAGTCCATCAGGACTGAGACCTGCTGTTTGCATTTGATGTTCTCCATGATCCACCTGCAAGTTTTTGTTTACCTGCGTTACTCGTCCAAGCTCAAGCTCAATTCATTTATATCAACAAACGAGCCAGGAGTATGATGCTAAATCGCCTCAAATTCGCAAGAAACGATTACAAAAATGGAATTGCGATACCGACTGGTAACGTGGCTGTGGAGAAATTTAGACCTGCGCAGGAGCCAAATAATATGAGCCGAAACTCAGGGCAGCATCATGTAAATGCTGTGCGATTATTTCATGAAGTCCCTGACATGGCATTGTTACAATGACAGTTGATGCACATGCATTAAGGTGCAACCAGCCTGTAGCTTACAAAAGCGAAACGCTTGCTGTCGGGAGACCATGATGGCACATTTATCGTTCCCTGCCCGCCGAAAAGAGTTGTAAGAACTTTCGGTACGCCGCCGGATGCCGCCATGATTCTTAGAACGACATCTTTGTTTGCAGGATGTCCCTGCACGCTTTTGTCGTATGAAACAAATACGATCCACTTTCCATCCGGTGAGGGATGCGCAAACCAGTCCCCGTACTGATCGATCGGCGTCACCTGGACCTGGTTGGATCCGTCGGCATTCATCCGCCATATTTTCATCTGACCTGTCCGTTCAGAATTAAAGTAGATGTACTTTCCATCCGGTGAATAATCAGGCCCATCGTCGAGCCCCGGCGCATCTGTCAGTCTCTTCTCTTCCCCGCCATCCACCGGTATTGTGTAAATATCGAAGTTGCCATCTCGCTCTGCGCAGTACGCGAGTGTTTTTCCATCTGGCGACCATCCGTGCCAGTATGATGGTGCAAGGTCCGTGATGAGTTTTGGTTCTCCTCCTTCACTCGATAGAATATAGATGTGTGACTTCCCGTCCTTGCTCTGGTCGCTGATCGCAAGAAGTTTCCCATCCGGAGAAAGTCCATGATCGTTGTTGCATTTGTCCGCGAAATCGGTGTTCAAAGATCTCGGTGTTCCGCCGGTCACGGGTATGGTATAAATCTTTCCGTCTTTGTTGTAAAACAGAGTCTTTCCGTCGCGGCTCCAGTTAGGCGCTTCAAAATGTTCCTTTGCCCGGTAGACAATTGTCCTAATTCCGGAATCTACGTCCACCGTCTCAAGTGTGCTTTCCAAAATCCTTTCGTCCATTGACACAGCTCCAGTTTGATTGAATCCAAGATCAGAGATGAATGCCGTTTCCGCAGTTGTCGAGTCGTGAGAACAGACGGCCAGACCGGCATAAACCTCGTCGGGCAATTGAACGGAGACAGTTCCGACCGGATAAGTTATGCCGTCCTTTGTCGCCGTCATGGTGAACTGATCTCCTGTCCGTTCTAACAATAAAGTGGCCGGTGCAGCAATCGGTGATTGCACCTCCATCGTCGCTCCGCCTTTGGTTGCCCTGTACTGCATGCAAATCAGTCCGACTCCATGGTCGACAGCATCTACATATGGATCGTCTTTGTCCAGACCCGCACGAATCATCCAGCCCGCTTTCCGATGAGGCTGTTTGCTTTCGTCGACCCAGCCGATGTCGGCTTTCAAAACAAGGTCTCCCTTTGCCTTGCGCCAGACATAAAAGAAGTCGTCTTCATTAAACCACATGTTGTTCCCATTGCCGGTAATGGTGTACGTTCCTTTTGCTGAATCATAGAGCACTGAGCCCGGTATCCTGACATTCCCGACATTTGCCTGTCCGGTAAAAATAGTATTCTGCCCACGGACAAGTCCCGATGCGAAAGTGAGCGATAAGGCAATGACTACTAAGAATATTTTCAACTTTCGATCTCCGACATTGCTCGAGAACAAAAATGAATTCATGCTGACTCTCCCGCTAGTTCTTGTTCCTGACGAGCTCAAGCATCGACACATCGTGTCCAGATACGACACCCCTCAATTTCTTCTTCGTCGTGCCGATGTCTTTATGCGTCCACAAGTTGTGAAGGGTATACTCGGCATTTTCAATACCTCTTCCTGAAAGGCTATCGGTGACCTGTTCCTTCAGGAAATCGAAGGAGACAGGTTTCGGCGTTGTGCCCCTATTTAGAAAACACATCGCCCAGTTCCCTTGCTCGAGAGGTTTGAACCAAATCTCTACGCTGTCGTTCGAAGAATACTTGAAGCCCTCTATGCCGAGAGAATCCTGATCGACCGCAATTACCTCTTTGTTTGTGAGAATATCCTTGGTCGCTTTGGTCATAGCGGTCAAATCGTTTCCTGCAATCAACGGGGCAGCCAGCATGCACCACATCGAGAAATGCGCGCGGTCTTCGCTATTCGTCATACCGTTGCCGACTTCCAGCATATCGGGATCGTTCCAGTGACCGGGTCCGGCATACTTTCTCAGACTGTCTTGCTGATCCAGGATTGACAGAACACTTAACTGTATCCATGTGCCATGATCTATGTTTTTTTCGAAGTTGGCTGAGATGTCTCCGGTCGTCCGCCACAGGTTGCCGACCCCCTTTCCCCATTCCCACGGTCTACTCGTACCCCACTCGCAGATGCTGAACACCATCGGCCTTCCTGCAGTGTACAGCGCATCCCGCATCGTCATGTAAGCACCGAGCTGGCACATTCCTTCCGTGTTGCACCAATCATACTTCAAATAATCGATCCCCCATTTTGCGTACATGAGTGCATCCTGATATTCGAATCCCCGGCTGCCTGGTTTGCCCGCGCAGGTCTTATATCCGGCATCCGAGTATATTCCTAATTTCAATCCCTTGGAATGGACATAGTCCGCGAGAGCCTTCATGCCGTGGGGGAACCGCGCGGAATCCGGATGAATGAACCCTAGACTATCTCGCTCGCCGTGCCAGCAATCGTCGATATTTATGTAAACGTACCCGGCGTCTCTCATGCCCGACACAATCATGGCGTCCGCCATATCGCGAATCATTTGCTCATTCACATTGCATCCGAATTTGTTCCATGTATTCCACCCCATCGGCGGCGTAAGAGCGATATCCTCGAATTGCTGTGAGTGAGCGTTTCCGAACAATAGAAAGGCGACCGACAAAACTAATCCTGTGAGTAAAGATTTTTTCATGTTTGTTTCCTCCATTTGCGATTGTGGTTAATCGGGAAAATGATTTCCCTGATGATGAGGCGCATATCTGCTGGATCCGATTGCATACACTTCGATTAACAAACTTGAGTTCTATTTCCCGAGAAGGATGTTGTCAATTTTCTTAAGTTCCTCGGAACTGAAAGATAGATTATCCAGCGCTTTCACAGCATCATCGATCTGTTCAACTCTGCTTGCGCCGATCAACGCCGTTGTTACTTCATCATGGCGAAGCACCCACGAAAGCGCCATCTGAGCGAGAGACTGCCCGCGGACCTTTGCCATCTCATTGAGCCTGCGAACTTTCCCGACCTTCTCCGCGGTGACCTGCTCCGGTCTCAAGAAACCGGTCGGCTTTGATGCCCGGGAACCTGCAGGAATTCCTTCAAGATATTTGTCTGTCAGGAGCCCTTGTGCAAGCGGCGAAAAGACAATGCAGCCCATCCCGTGTTCACGCAAAACTCTCAACAGGCCATCCTCGATCCAGCGTTCGAACATGCTGTATTTCGGCTGGTGTATCAGAAGGTGAGTTCCTATCGAATTCATTATCTGTTCCGCTTCCCTGGTCAGCTCTGCCGGGTAATTTGAAATCCCGGCATACAGGGCTTTACCGCTGTGTACGATGTCATGCAATGCTCCTATCGTTTCTTCGAGCGGAGTATTCGGATCGGGTCTGTGATGATAAAAAATATCGACGTATTCCAAATGCATCCTGCGCAGACTCTGGTTCAAACTCGCGACAAGAAACTTCCTCGAGCCCCAATCGCCGTAAGGTCCGGGCCACATTCCATAGCCGGCTTTTGAAGAAATGATCAACTCGTCACGGTAGCCGTGGAGATCATGCCTCAAGATGTATCCCATCGTTTCTTCTGCAGAACCCGGAGGCGGGCCATAATTGTTTGCCAGATCGAAATGCGTAATTCCCAGATCAAACGCTCTTCGCGCCATCGCCCTCGAATTCTCAATCACATCAACACCGCCGAAATTATGCCAGAGCCCCAGAGAAATTGCGGGGAGATCGATCCCGCTTCTCCCGCATCTGTTGTATTTCATTTTTTCATAACGATGTTCATTTGGCAAGTACATTTTTAGCTCCGTCGATTTAAAGTTTGAACCTCAAAAACCTTGTCATCTCAATGTTTCTTCTTTAATAGTCTTGACTTGCTGGTCTTTTATTCCAGGACTTTGGTATATACCCAGGTCCGAGACGTCTTTGAAAACAACCATCCCGGCATCGCCTGTTCGTTCTGCGGTAACGTGGTTCATATAGATTCCCTTTACATCGTCAAAAACAAGTGCAGGTCGCTGATCCGGACTCAACAATTTGAATTGAACATCTCTCACTTGGATATTTGAGGCGTGGCGGACGAACAATCCGTAAGCGGGTGCCGCGCCGAACATACCGGGCTCCGGATATTTCTCTTCCTCCTCCGGGATTTCTCTTCCAGCTTGCTCTTTGGTCCCGCCGCCTTTGTAGTAAATGCTGATGTTGCTCAACTCAACATCCTTAATATCATGGCCCGGCAGACCCGCGATTGTGCAGGAGTGCATGGAATCCGCGCCGTAAACAACTATGTCACTTATCTTGATTCTTCTTATCTCACCAATTGAGGTCCCTTTGGGTCCGCGCATCCGTGCACCGAGCCTCAAGAAAATTGGATCGTTGACTATATCTCTCATTGTGATATCGCTGATGGTTACGTCTTCAAGGTGCGCTCCATCGACGCTCTCCAGCGCTAATCCTCCGCAGTAATCGAACACGCAGTTGGT
Source organism: Candidatus Acidiferrales bacterium (assembly GCA_035515795.1). Classification (NCBI taxonomy): domain Bacteria; kingdom Pseudomonadati; phylum Acidobacteriota; class Terriglobia; order Candidatus Acidiferrales; species Candidatus Acidiferrales bacterium. The sequence continues at coordinate 86,773 of DATJAY010000023.1, forward strand.
GATCGTAATATTTTTGAAGCCTCCGTTCGACTCGGTTCCGAACTTGATTCTGCCGGTCGGATGGTATCCATACTTTTCGCTGTTGACACGCTCGTAGGTTCCGTCCAGGAGTGTTCCCTCATCATAGCCGCTCACCTGGCAATTCGTCACTGTGACGTTCTCAGTCGAACGTGCATATCCGAGTGCATACGAACTCTTCAGGCATAGGGCGTCGTCGTGAGGTGAATTTACGAAGCAATTGGAAACTCTGACGTTTCTACAGCAGTCGATATCTATTCCGTCTCTGTTGGTGTCGATCTTGAGATCGTCGATCGTCAAGTTATCGACACCCGTGGCCAGGATCGCGAACCATCCGCCATGAACTATTGTCAAGTCCCTGATGATGACGTTCCGGCACTCGTGCAGACTGATCGACTTGTCCGCAGCCCTGCTATCCTTTACCCAGTCTTTGACCAAACCTCTGCCGTATATTTTTCCCGCCCCAATGATAGACACGTCTTGGATGCTGTCTCCCCAGATCAGCGCGTTGTGCCAATGGCTGTGACCGTAATCCTGGAAAATAGTATTAACACTCTCCTCCGCCTGGTCATAGTTAACCTGCGGGCTGTCAGATGTCGCTATGATAGCTGAACCTCGCGCGAGATATAAAGTGACGTTGCTTTTCAGTCGAATGGATCCCGAAATGTAATCTCCGGCAGGAAAATAGACCGTGCCTCCACCGGCATCTGACGCGGCAATTATCGCTGCGTTGATTGCTTTAGAATCGGTTGTATGTCCGTCACCCGTCGCGCCATAATCTTTTACACTAAAGTAGGTTTTTGTTCGCTGAGAGAATGCTGCAGAGGAAAGGACAAATGATATCAGGACAAAAGCCGGTAATTCTTTTTTCATTATCCCCGTCATCTTAATTCTCCTTTATCAAACGAAAGTAAAAAGATAATCCATCATTCCGAATCTTCATCATGTCTTTTCTCAATTCCGGCTTCTTGCCTCTCACCTCTGATATCTCCACCAGCACTCGTCAAAATATTCTTTCCCGTCAATGATTGCAACAGCCTTCACGTAATTAGAACCCTTATTCAAGCTGACGTTGTTCCAGAAGAAGCGATGATCTCCGCTCGCAATTTTTCCTGCCGACTTCCCGTTCACGAACAGCTCCGTTTCTTTTGCATTCGAGTAAACCTCGACGGTAATCATGCTCGTATCTCTCACCATGAACCTCTTGCTGTTGATGTGGACCATCGGCTCCGGATTCCAATTTACTTTGTACCAGTAATATGAGTCTTTCTTTGTTTCATGATCCTGTGAGATGATTCCTTTGTCATTTATTCCCGGCTGAAACCCTTCCCTCCTCGAGTCGGATGCAAAATCAAACATATTCCAGAGTGTGGAAAACCATATGAACGGCCTTGACTCGATTGCTTTCCAGCTCACTTCGTGGAGATATGTCTGATACTCTTCGGGGTGCCATGGTCCGTCCGGGCGAGGCTGCTTCGGATTTTCTTCATGCTGGTAAACACTTCCACCGCCGCCGTACTCGCTTAAACCAATCGCTCGATCGGGATGTTCTTTATGATATGTGTCCAGGTACTCTCCAAGATCCTGGGCTTTGCCGCGATACCATCCGAAATATTGGTTCAACCCCAAAACACTGGTTACGGAATTGGCGGATCCTTCATCGTTCGATGCAGCGGTAGTGAGCCGCGTGACATCTTCATCTCTCGCCAGGCTGTCGAGTTTTTTTATAAGCTCTAATGGATCGGGACCTTTCACATTGTGTATTTCATTGAAGATCCCCCAGAAAAGAACGGAGGGATGATTGTAATTCTGGCGGATCAGTTCAATCAACTGCTTCTTTGCATTTTCCTCAAACAACTCTGAGCTGTCGATTTGATTCACGATGGGTATTTCAGTCCATACGACAATCCCGTTTTTGTCGCAGAGCCGGTACATTTCCTGATCGTACTGGTAATGAGCGAAGCGTACCATGGTGGCACCGATGTCGACGATATACTTCATCTCCTGCATTCGATCCTCGCCGGTGATCGCTCTGCCTTTATCCTTTTTGTCTTCGTGAAGGGCGACTCCGTGCAACTTGTATGGTTTGCCGTTTAAAATAAATCCTTTCTCGGGATCGACACTGTAATAACGCAGACCCAGCGGCTGATCGACCCGGTCGACCAATTCATTATCCCGGTAAACCGAGACAACAACTTTATAGAGATACGGGTCAATTCGCCCGTTCCACAAATGCGGCTTGTCAATTTTAAATTCGTTCGTGAAATCCTTGTTGCTGTTTCCCGGGATCTCAGTCCTTCCGGTGGAATCAGACACAAGATTACCTTCAGCATCGTACACCGATGTTCTAACAGAAACAGTCTCAGCCTTCTTTGACTCATTGGCTAACTTCGCCATTACGGATATTTTTGCCGAAGTATCGGAGACTTCATTCTGACTGATATAAACGCCGGGCGATCCGTAATCTGACAATGAGATGTGGACATCATTTGTGACAATCAATTTTGCAGTGCGATACAACCCGCCGTCCATGGTGAAGTCTGCGCTGAGCGGCGGTATCTTGAATTTGTCGGAGGTTTGGGGTGATGTGTTGTCAACTTTGACAGCAATGAAATTACTCCTTCCGGGAATCAAGAAATCGGTAATATCAAAGACAAAAGCCGCGAAGCCGCCACGATGCTCGCCGACAAACTTGCCGTTGACGTATACGTCCGCGATCATGCCTGCCGCCCCAAATCTTACGAAAACTCTTTTGCTGGAGTATTCTTCTGCAATGAGAAGACTCTTGCGGTACCAACCGGGACCGCGATAATAATTGCCGCCGTCCTGTCCATCAAGATTATTCCATGTGTGCGGCAAGCACGCTTTATCCCAACCGGAATCGTTGAAGTTTGTGTTCTGCGCGCCGGGGAAGTCGCCCTTCGAAAACTTCCAATTGTCATTGATAGGAATCTCAATTCTTGGCGGAACTTCTGCAACTCCAAGGTTCATAAAAAGAAGAACACAGATCGGTAAAAATCTATTCATACTAGCTACCTTTCGACGGCGCTCATCAATTCTGCAAGACTGAATCTTGATAAGACTCAAACGAAGAACTACATTATGCAGGTAAAATGTCAGCAGCAACGAATAATGCCTGAGTACTTGTTAACATAGCGTTCTAAAATTCCAAATATTTTGTAATGTAATCAAGTACAGTAGCCGAAAGAATTTTCTAAATTTGCGCCAGGTTACCGGATCTCTAACTCAATGAGAATCAAGCATCGGAGGCAATCCATCATGCGTGAAAATTTTGCCATCGGGTCTAAGATACCATGGATGATTTCTTTTTTTATCATTATCTCAGTTTCAATCTCCCAGGATGCTTTGACGCAGAGCAGCTACACATGGAAGAGCGTAGCAGCCGGAGGCGGCGGATTTGTTCCCGGCATAATTTATCATCCCGCAGCTCCGGGGCTTGCTTACGCGCGAACAGACATCGGCGGCGCATATCGATGGGATAATTCCACAAATCGATGGATACCGTTGACCGATATGATGAACAGAAGCACTTACGATTACATGGGCATCCTGTCAATCGCTGTTGATCCAAAGGATACAAACCGCGTCTTCATGGAAACAGGCCAATACACACAGTCGTGGGCGGGATACGGAGCTTTACTATCTTCAACCGATCGTGGCAATACATGGTCAATATTCACTCTCCCGATGAAGGTCGGCGGAAACGAGGACGGACGCGGATGCGGCGAGCGACTGCAGGTCGACCCCAATGTTGACTCTATATTCTTCATGGGAACATCTTCCTTCTCCGGGACAAGTCCCTCCCAGCCTGGACTTTGGAAATCAGCCAACTCCGGAGCATCATGGTCGAGCGTTTCCTTGTTCACTCCTAAGAATGTGAATTTCGTCCTCTTTGATCCTTCAAGCTCTTCTCCCGGGAATCCGACACAAAGGATATTTGTGGGCGCGGCTGATACCAGCGGCAAAAGTCTATATGAGAGCACAGACGGCGGCGGAACATGGACTATCGTTTCCGGACAACCGCAAGGCGTTATGGCGATCAGGGCCGTCATCGCAGACAGCCTCCTTTACATGACGTTCGCAAATTACCAAGGCCCAAACGGCGCGACCGCAGGATCCGTCTGGAAATACAACGTAAGCACCTCTGCCTGGACAAACGTTACTCCAGCTCCAGCACCACCAGCCCAGGGTGGGTATAGTGGCATATCATTATATCCCAAAAATCCGAATTATATTATCGTCAGCACACTCGATTGCTGGTCTCCTATGGACGAAGTCTACCTGACGACGGATGGTGGAACACACTGGACCGGCAAGCTTCGAAGTGCGAACTTGAATCACAGCTATGCTCCTTATACAGCAAGCGGGAACCTTAAACCGCATTGGCTTGCTTCGATTGCGATGGATCCTTTCGACTCAAGCAGGGCAGTGTTCGGGACAGGATATGGAATCTGGGCTTGTGATAATCTCTTTGCGTCGTCGCCAACATGGCATTTCAAAGACCAAAATTTGGAGGAGACAGTTCCATTCGAAATTATCAGCCCTCCCTTCACAAACTTGCTTTCTGCGATGGCGGACTATGATGGCTTCAGACATGACAGTCTCGGCGTTCCGCCTCCGCAAGGAAGATGGAATCCTCCGAAAGGCACAACATATTCAATTGCCTTTGCCGGAAAAGTCCCATCGAAAATAGTCAAGTCGTACAACAACACAAACGGGTCATCGCCCTACGCTGCCTATTCTATTGATGGCGGCACAACATGGAATGATTTCACCACGTATCCAAGCGGAACAACCGCCGGAGGCAGCTGGGGCCAGCTCTCGATCACAATATCTGCAGATGGAAACACGATCGTGTGGTCACCGGCAGGCGCATCTATGTCTTACAGCACTGACAACGGGAAAACGTGGACTGGCTGCGGCGGAGGAGTGCCGTCCTCCGTGCAACCAAAGGCCGACCCGGTAAATCCCGAGAAGTTCTACGTTTTTGATGCGACCTCGATGGGGCAAATTTGGGTTTCCACCAACGCCGGCAAAACATTCTCAAAAGGCGCCGGAGGTCTACCAACGGTGCCGAGCTATCAAGCACAAGACGGACTTATAACCACCGTGCCGGGCATTGAAGGAGATTTGTGGATATGTACCGGCAGCGGAGGGTTACACCACTCAACAAACTCTGGATCATCCGTGTCGAAAATGAGCAGTGTTAATACTGCCTGGCTGTTAGGAGCAGGTAAATCCTCAACGCCAGGAGGATATCCGGCACTTTATCTGTGGGGGATCATAAACGGGACCCTCGGCATCTTCCGTTCGGATAATACAGGCGCGTCATGGATCCGAGTAAACGATGATGCTCACCAATTTGGCTATCTGTATTATGTGACGGGTGACCCGAGAGTATACGGAAGATGTTATGTCTCGACCGGAGGTCGCGGAATTCTTTACGGCGAGCCGGCGAACAGCGACACAACTGACAACCCGACGACGATCAACTTCGCTCCCGCACCCGGCGACAGCTTGAGACATTTTTATCAGAACCTCTCAGTTTCCTGGTCAAGGTCTTTCGATCCGCTGGGAAAACCAGTTACTTATGTAATGCATTTTTTTGGGCCGGGTGTGGATACGACCTTCACGACCGTCGACACAACCGACACATTTTCTGTCGGCAACATCCAGCCATTAAGCAACTATGTTCTTACAGGGTTCGCCACAAACGGATTCGACACGACCGCTTCTGCAAACGCTATTGGGTTTGTCACGGCGTCTTCGTTAACCGAGGTCAGGCAGGCGCCGGGAATTCCGGCAAGCTTTGCGCTGTATCAAAATTTTCCGAATCCATTCAACCCGACCACGATAATTCGCTATCAACTTCCGGCTGCCAGCAGTGTCACACTGAAACTTTACGATGTACTTGGGAGAGAAGTCGAGACCTTGGTGAACGGAGTTAATAAGCCAGGGAAACATGAGGTTAAATTCGACGGGACCAAATTTGCGAGCGGAGTTTATTTCTGCACTCTAAACACCGGGAGTTTTATCCAATCAAGAAAATTAGTCCTGCTGAAATAGGATTGTCCGGCCCGCGATATCAGTGTTTCGGAGTGAATCGAACCACCTGATTGTGCATCGGTCGTAGCGTTCTCAAATAAGAGTAGATATCGCCCAAATCCCCTTCTGTCATCCCGGCAAACGATGTCATCGGCATCACCGTGTTGTATTCGTTCGGTGCCACCGGGATATTGCGCGAACTGTCCGACGAAAAATTCTTGAAATACTTAACAAACTCATCCTTGGTCCATCGCCCGATCCCTGTTTCATCATCGGGAGTGATATTGGCAGATCGAACGATTCCTGCAGGTAAAATAAAATCCATTCCGCCCGCAAAGTCCATCCCTTTTATCGGCTCACCTTTGTCAACCGGAGTGTGACATCCGCTGCATGATGCCATGGTCGTAAGGTATTCTCCGTAGATCACTGAGTCGGACTTGTCGATCGGCCGACCGGGGTTATAACTCCCGAATGGGATCGTTTTCACCAGCAAGTTCATCGGGAAATCCAAATGGCGCTCAGGAATTTTACTCTCGACAGGTTTGATGGTGCGGAGGTACGCGACTATCGAGTAAAGGTCCTCGTGTCTCATATAATTAAAATCCTGATACGGCATTATCGGAAACAGTGCCGTTCCATCTTTTGAAACTCCCGTTGTTATTGCCCTGATTAATTCGCCGTCCGTCCAACCGCCGATTCCCGCCGGAGTTATGTTCTTCGCGTAAACCGTTCCGGGAACTCCTGCCGTAACCTTATCGAATACCTCGCCGCCTTCGCCTTCGGTTCCAGGAATTACCGGGCCGGAAAATTTTGTCCAGTCACGCTCCGAGTGGCAATCGAAGCAACCTGCGACATGCCTGACGAGATATTCACCTCGTGCAAGCCTCGCAGACGTAAGTTCAACTTTGATATTCGGTACGGGCTCGGCCTTGGGGAACGACAGATTGAAATAAACGAGGCCGATTATTATCAGGGCGGCAATTCCTCCGACTACCGCCCCGAAAATCTTAATGAATTTTCTCATTTAGTCATTTGTCGTTCAAAAAGCCAATCAATGAATGACAATAACTACTTCCCTTTTTCTCACTTCATCAACACAAATTTCTTCATCGACACAAATTTTTCGCCATTATTTCCAATCGCTACGATCCGGTAGAAGTACATTCCACTCGCAAACATGTCCATGTTCACGACCTTGGTGAACCTTCCGGCATTCATTGTTCCATAGTTGTTCTCAAAAACTCTCTGTCCAAGAACGTTGTAAATATCCAGTGTCACCGTCGATTGCGCCTTCAGGTCGAACTGTATCGTGGTAGTCGGGTTGAACGGGTTTGGATAGTTCTGGTAAAGAGCGCAGGCATTCGGAACATCCACTGTAGCGGAAAGTGTAGACAAGTCTTTCGTTACTCCGCCTGTCGAAACACTTTGAATCTTATACTGAAATGTTGAGCCAGAAACGACATGGTAGTCGGTAAAATCATAACTTCTTCCGGTGCTACTCGTGCCGAGGCCGCGAAGACTGTCGTTGCTCGTGTAGCTCGAAATGAGTTTGAAGGTGGAAGTATTTGGATCCTCGCGGAGAATGTTGAATCCCGCGTTGCCGACCTCAGACTGCGTCTTCCATGAAATCATCACGGAGCCGACATCTGTCGTAGCAACAAAATCCGTCGCCTGAACAGAAAGGGAGTGATCCGTTGGGACGAACGAGAACGTGAGCCCATCGGAGGGGGGCGTTTTTACGGAATCAATTTCCGTCACTGAGCTTGCCGTTGCTGAAGTGCTCATGCCGCTCAGCGATATGAATTCCCCCAGGGAATCGACAAGCCCGATACTAGTACCCGTGTCATACGCGTCGAAAGCGACGGAGGAATCAGGTCCCGGCTGGTAAATAAATTGGATCTCGCCCGTTGTCTCGTAAAGCTTAACCTGGAATGAAAGCTGGTCAGTTGCATTAGGGCCGACGGAGTTCCCATAACCGACAACCTGGCTCCACTCAACCGTGAATATTCTATTGGGAGCACTGCCATCTGTCTCATAATAGATATGATTATTTACGATAAGGTCTGCATCCAACGGCGTGATGAACGGCAGCATTCTTGTATCCGCGTCTGCAAGGGTATCGGCGTATTTGTAAAGTGAATCGTTTCTAGAGAGTGGGTTAAAGGAAAGCCACCCGTTTGACGACGCGAAGACATAGGAATACGGGTTTCCACCGAAATAGAATGCGAAGCCGATCGGCAGCGCGACCGATACCCCTTCGTCATAATCAAATACCTCAGGAATCGTATCTCCAGTTGAAGTGATACTGTTGAACGATCCAGTCGAAGCTGTGAAATTGAATTTACTTAGAAAGTCAGATGGTACACGTGGTCTGGTTCTCAAGACGGACATGACTCCGGGATGCGAATGTCTTTTGACTGAAGACGGGAAAGCAAAAACGTTCGTTCCGATCACAATTGAAATAATCGAAGTAAGGAATATGCATTTGTAGAATTTGCTCATTTTACCCTCCATTATCTTGGTTGTTGACGGTTGCGATCGAAATTGGAAGCAATGTTCCGATTTCAAAGGAACTTAATGCTTGCATCAATCGATCTCATATGGAATTGGAGAGTCAGTGGGATGAAACAAACTCTATGTAACGAATGGTCCCTAATTCCCTTCTGCTCCGCTGCTCTCCAGAAATCATCAACTTTCTTTTTCATCGCTCCCTAGCCAGTCTGATGCGGATGAAGTTCCCACTTACTCTTCAATTATGCTTAAGACAAATTGGGCGGAGGTCTTTAGGCCCCGCCCGTTTTAGACGAAATAATATATTTTATGAGTTTCACTTTATCAACATCAGCTTTCCCGCAGGGCGGGATTTGATCCTGTGGCACCAGGATTCAACTTTACCACTTGCCTGCGCTAAAACTTCGGCGCAGGCCAAAAATTTTTTCCTCTACTTTATCAGCATTAGCTTCTTTACGTTGTCGAACTTCTGTCCGTCATTTCCTTGCGCTGTGATATGGTAGAAGTAAACTCCACTGGCAAACCTGTCCATGTTCACGACTTCGTCGAATCTTCCGGCATTCATGCTGCCGTAGTTCTCCGAATACACTCGTTGACCCAGAACATCATAGATCTCCAGAATAACCATCGATTGCTCCTTGAGGTCGAACCGTATCGTAGTACTCGGGTTGAACGGGTTCGGATAGTTCTGGTATAATGCATAATTCTTCGGTACATCTACGGTAACGGTGAGAGTGGATAAGTCTTTAGTCGTTCCGTTTGTCGAGACACTCTGGATTTCATATTGATACGTAGAACCGGAAATTATTTTGTCATCCGTGTAATTGTAGGCTCTTCCTGTGCTGCTGGTCCCGAGACCCCGGAGGCTGCCGTCGGCGATGTAACTTGCCAGCAGTTTGAAAGAACTTGTTCCTGGGTCTTCGCGAAGTATGTTGAATCCTGCATTATCAACTTCAGATTGCGTGTTCCATGACAGAGTTACGGAATTCATGTCGGCGGTCGCAAGGAAGGCGATTGCCTGGACGGGAAGAGAATGATCTGGCGGGGCAGTTTGCAAATAGGGAAATCCACTGTTGGTGTTTGAATTTATCGCCCATGTGTTCGTGAAATCCCAGCTGGCGCCGGTGAAGGTCGATTCCGTTTTCATATTTGATGTTGTTTCGCCCGTTGCGCCCGTCGTAGGATAGCCCTGGATCCCGGTAGATCCGGAAGAGTCTGTGTCCCAGAAGTTATTGGTGACCGAGCCAAGATAGTTGTATCCGATGAGACCGCCAGTAGCGGTTGAGGATCCACCTGTGATGGTGTTAGCACTGTAACAGTATTGAACGGTGCCACTGTTGTTTTCACCCGCCAATCCTCCCACGTCAGCACTACTGCCGCCCTGAACGCTTCCTCCTATAGTGTAACAGTTTCTTATCGATCCATTATTATCACCTACCAACCCGCCAACGGGGCTGCTACTCGAGGTGCAGGTAACGTTTGCGGAGCTGTAGCTGTCCTCTATGGTTGTTCCTGAGCTGCTTATACCAACAAGACCGCCGATGTTTGATCCACTGCTGGATGTTATAGTTCCAGAAGTGGAGCACCCGTTAACGGTGGTGGTCCCGCCATTGCCATCCGGAAACGCGAGCAAGCCACCAACATACGCGTTGGTTCCATTCGCAGTGATGCTCTCGCTAACAAGCACGATATTTTTTAGAGTCGCCGAAGCGGTATAACCGAACATCCCTCCTAAAGTACTCGTATTGTTTTCATGTAGGCCCGATATTAAATAACCTCCTCCATCGTAAACGCCTTTGAAAGGGTTAGAAAGCTGCGAAGTCCCGATCGGTCCAAAGCCAGCATTTGAGTTCCAACCCGAGGTCGGCGACGCATCTATGTTCGCTGTCTGTTTGAAGTAATCGTTCGCATCACTCCATGCGGTGTCATTGTTCGCATCCTGAAGCCAAGCGAGGTTGTCAAGATTTGCTATGTATAGTGTGTCCCCATTTCGTGTGGGTGCTGTTTCTGTCTGTGCCAGAGTTGTCCGCGCAAATAACGGGATAAGCGAAATGCTTGCAGCGCTGATCAAAGCAACGACCAATGTTGCAGCTAACTTGTATATACTTCTTCTCATTTCTCCTCCTCGAGAATTTTCGTTCGAATGGCAATTGATTTTCTAAAACTGGATGGGGTTAAGATGTGCCGTAACGTTTACACAGTGTTCTCCTCCTTCACGTTAATTTCCAACTTTTGAATTGCGTATTAAGTTCCCGGTGTCCCCTGGGAAAATTTTCCGAGATTACTGACTGACTCTGGACAGAGACGTTTGCTCCATTTGACTCAAAGTGCTTTCCGAAAGCTCTCAAAACTGGCAGAGCTGACGATCCAAGGCCCCAAATCGACCTTGAGATCTTTCCAATTGACGTTCCGATGGCTCCAATTGGCAATTAGATGGTTCCAATCAACAATACGAAACTTCCAATTAGCAATACGACGGATCCAATACACGATACGATGTTTCCAATTGTCAATCCGATACTTCCAATCGCTCTTTCCGCGGGGCCTTCCGTGAAGCTACTTCACTTCATCAACACCAGCTTCTTTATCGAAACAAACTTTTGTCCATTATTACCGATGGCAGCGATTCTGTAGAAGTACACTCCGCTTGCGAACCTGTCCATATTCACCACCTCGTTGAATCTTCCGGCGTTCATCGCTCCGTAATTGTTCTCAAGTACCCTTTGTCCAAGTACGTTATAGATATCCAGAGCCACCGTCGATTGTTCTTTCAAGTCGAACCTGATCGTGGTCGATGGATTGAACGGGTTTGGATAGTTCTGGTAGAGCGCGAAATCCTTCGGGATTGCTACACTAACCGTAAGCGTATCTATATTTTTTGCCGCGCCGCTCGTGGAAACGCCCTGAATCTCGTACTCGTATGTGGAACCGGCCGTTACATGGTCATCTGTGAAGTTATAAACCTTCCCCGTGCTGCTCGTACCTATACCTCTTAAGCCGTTATTCGTAATGAAACCGGCAATCAATTTAAATCCGTTTGTCCCGGAATCTGCACGAAGGATGTTGAATCCCGCGTTGTCGACTTCCGACTGGGTCTGCCATGTCAATGCAACAGAGCTGTAGCTCGCCGCGGCTTTGAACGAAGAGACTTCTACCGCGAGCGAATTATCTTTGACGACAAGCAACGCAGGGTTCGATGTTGCAGACGAAACGCCGTTGGTGAAGACCGCCCTGTACTCGTAGCCGTTTTCAGTTATCGACGCGACGAATGAATAAGTTGTACCGGTTGCACCGGGAACATTGGTCCATGTCGTACCGCCATCCGTACTCACCTGCCATTGCACGGTCGGAGCGGGATTGCCATTTGCGGCTGAGGTGAACGAGGCGCTGTTGCCGACAACTACCGTATCGTTTGCAGGGTTTGTTGTAACAGTGGGAGCAAAATCCACCGTCAATATCGCAGCATTACTGTTCACCGAGCTCACGGTGTTCGTGAACACTGCCCGGTATTCTTTTCCATTGTCGGTCGATGCAGTGGTGAACGAATAAGTCGTACTCGTGGCACCTCCGATGTTATTCCATGTCGAGCCGCCATTTGTGCTCACCTGCCACTGGACTGTCGGTGAAGGACTTCCACTGGCGGCTGAGGTGAACGAGGCACCCTGGCCGGTATTCACGGTCTGGTTAGTTGGCTGCACGGTAACGCTCGGGCCGACATTCACAGTGATCGTCGGCGAAGTCGTTGCCGTCCCGCCGTCAACACTTGCTTGCGCACTGCCGTTGCTTCCAGCGGTTCCACCAGCTGTGAACGTTGCCGTCGCGATTCCGCTTGAGATTGAAGTTTGTTGGTTCGAGAGCGTGCCAAGTACAAGGCTTCCCCATGAAACACCAAGCCCGCTCAACGCACTCAAGTTGCTCGCGGAAATTGTCGAGCCGGCAGAGTTTGTAAGAAAGCTCGCCGTAAGCTTTGTTGTATCACCTGAATTGATTGTTGTCCGGGCAGCAGTGTTTGTCAATTTTAAGTAAGGAGTAGCCGTTACACCAGCGCTTATGCCCGTCGCTCCTGAATTACTTGCCCACCAATCATTGGTCGCGGATACCGTGCCACCCCCGGTGACGTTAATGTTCGCATCGGATGTGGCACTATTACCTGAGAAACGGCAGTAGTTGATATTAGCCGTGCCGCCATTGGAAAAGATTGCTCCCCCGATGCCACCCGTTCCACCGGCGGAGTTGCTTGTAAAGGTACATCCGGTCATTGTAAGCGTTCCGCCTTCTGAGACAAAAATACCGCCGCCTTCCCCTTTATTCGTCCCCGCCGAAGCAAAGGTGTTGTTTGAGAATACAGTATTCGTGATACTCACGCCAGCTCCGCCCACTATAGTGTTGTCTATTTGTAGGCCGGCGCCCTGCCCACTTGCACTACTCACATTGATTGTATTGTTTGAAAAGGTACAACCTGAAATCGTCAGTGTCTCAGATGTTGCGAACGGAGCAAAGGACACGCCTGCTCCCGTCGCGTCACCACCATAAGTGTTCGTGACAAGCGTATTTGACGAGATGGTACAATTGGTAAGCGTTAAATACCCGCCGTCCATCTCTACACCACCAGCTACCGGCTCCTGAGTTGAAGCGTCACCGTATGCAGTATTATTTTGGATGGTGCAGTTCGTTAACGTCAAATGATCTGACGTACCGGTACCTCCATTTCCATCTATGATCCCTCCGCCACCGAAGCCATCGGCTTTGTCTTTGCCGTTTTCAATTGTCACTCCAGTAATGGTGCACGCAATTCCGCCGCCGATGCTGGGATCAATGTCGAATATGCGGTTTGTTCCATCCGTTTGATTAATGATCGTAGAACCAGCACCTGCACCGTTTATGGTCGTAGTAGTCGGCGTGCTTATCGCGCCAATCTGAATTTCACCAAGAGTAAGGTTATACGTACCAGATCCGACGCTGACCGTGGTTCCTGAATGGTAGTCGGCATACTCTATCGCCGAACGCAGTGAAATATTTCCTGAGCCATCATTTGCGGACGTACTTGGACTCGAAGCATGAGTATCGCTCGTCGTATTGACGGCGACCGTTGCTGCGAATAATGCACTTCCCGCCGCACCGATGGAAATGAAAATAATTACGGCCGCGAACCAGGCAAAGATTAAACAGGCATCCTTTCTTTTGTCGGCAGCAGCAATCCTCTCAGAATCACACTTTGAATATGGTATCAACTTTCCAAACATCATCAGCTCTCCTTAATTAAGAAATCCTCCTCAAGACACCCAAGCGCCGATCGTGCCGGCACCATGTGCTTCAAGTTTCGTTAGCAGAAAGAAAATCAACTAATCATGGGCGTTGGGGAAATATCCCACTTAGGCAGATAATGAAGGTCACTGCGAGATAAGGCTGCCTGTTTTCGTGGGGCAGGCTGCCGCCAACGGAGGAGACGATTTGCGTTCCTGATTTCCCGAGTTGGACGAGAGACGCAGTGTCATCCGTGTATAAATTCTCTGCAGTCCTTCCGTGAAGAATCTCAGCCCATGTGTTCCCTATGGGAGTCGTTTTATCTCCACCGCCGCCAACACCGAGCACCGCGTGGTTGTGAGCAGGCATCGTTGCAGAATCAATCGTCACCGATTCCACCCCGCCCGTTTCGCCGACAAATCTTTCAGTCAATCCGATTCCGGCCCCGGCGCACAACGGCGCACTCCCCTTCAAATTAGGAAGTTGGAAAATTGAAGTGCCGTTCCCTCCGAAATTTGTACCGAGAAGTGAGAATAGAGCGGTGTTTTGACTGATAGGCAAGAGCTGTCCGTCGCACGTCGCCCAATTCACCGGCGCGAAGTTTCCAGCGAACATTCTTATCTCACCTAAATATGGATCTGCCATAAAATCTCCTTGTATGCTTAGTTGCGAGACGGGAAGATCCCGTTAAGCGCGATAACGAAGTTGAGAGTTAAGAAAGGCGACATGTTTGTGTGCGGCTGGCCGCCAATCGTTCCGATCGCCGATCCGTTCATGTTGCCTGTGGGATTTGGATCATACGCGTTGGCTGTCTGAGTCGCCCACAAGTTGCTCGCCACCTGCCCTTTGTTGGGACTTGCCGAGCTTCCCCTCATGAAGTGCGTGTGACTCGGTATCTGCTGGGATGTAAGTGCAACACTTGCCACTCCGCCAACCTGCCCGATTGAATAGTTTGTCCCAAAATTATTTGTACCAACATGATATGGGACGAGGCCTTGAAGGTTTGGAAGCGCAAATGTACTTACGCCATTGCCTCCGAAAAACGTGCCGAGTATTGCGAACAAAGCCTGGTTCTGGCTGATCGCCATCGTCTGACCGTTGCATTGCGCCCAACCCCTCGGTGCAAAACCGAAGCTAACGATTCTAATTTCTCCGAGATAAGGTGATGCCATTGGGTCTATCTCCTCCTATTATTCATTTGCGCGAGCTCCTCTTATAAATCTACTGTTGTGTGGGATATGTCCCTTGCAGTGCTATTATGAAATTCACTACCTGGAACGGAATCATGTTTTCGTGAGGCAGACTCTGCCCACTTAATGTCATTGCAGCAGGATTCATTGCTGCATTTCCCGGCCTGTCGGTGTACACAGTCTCTGTCGCGACCGCCCACACGTTGCCGGACACAGTTGGCTGACTCGCCTTATTGTCACTCGCCATAAGCGTGTGGTTGTGCGCGCCGACCTGGTTTGCCGTCAAGGGAACAGCTTCCACTCCACCGTTCTGCCCCAGAACATAAACATTTCCAGGTTGATCTCTCCCCATATGAATTGGAACGCGGCCCCGCAAGTCCGGCAGGTTGAAAGTGGTTTGACCGTTGCCGCCGTATGTGGTGCCGATCAGACTGTAGAGTGCATCGTTTTCCGATATGTTCAGCGTAGATCCATCGCATAAGGCCCAACCAACCGGTGCAAAATTGAATCCGACCATTCTTATTTCCCCTAAGTAGGGAGTTGCCATTTCTATTTACCTCCTCTTTACTGATTTTTAATGAGTCGATTAAAAACTGCTTCGTAGATGAAACCGTCAAGATCTCGTCCCACCGGAACTATGAACATTTCGAACCCCCCAATTTTCGGATGATTAAAATTATATGCAGCTTGAGGAAGGAATATGTTCGATGAGCCGTGCAATGTGAGAGAAAAAGTTTCTTGAATCGCTGAAGTCTTGCGTTCCGACATCCCAGATAATTTGAGTGGGATTCTTACTTCCGATGGTAAGATTACTTCGAAATCGCTGTTCAGGGTTTCATGGAACTCTTTGTATGTGAGTTTCTCCGCGATAATTTCGTCAGTCATTGGTCTCCTTCTCTTTTATTCTAGGAGTTTATTGTCTCGGCAAAAAAAGTGGTTACGCTTGCAACGCGGTCTCTATCACCTTGTGATTTCTGTCTCTCGTCTTGACATGTTTGATTCCGAGTGAATTTCATCTTGAAGTATTTTACCCGGGCGATACTCCATCCTCGTATAAATGTTATCCGTACTCACCTCGACGAAACCGAGCCGCTCATACAAGATTCGCGCCCGGTTGTAGACTTCAACGTAAAGTGAGAGTACCAGGTTTTCTCTCTCGGCATCGGACTTGAGTTTTCGTATCAGCATTGTCCCGATCCCGAGATTCCTGCAGGAAGGAGATATCGCGATATCGATTACATGCAAATCCCCCGGAAGCCTGGTGGTCAGGACCCTCCCGGCGCGATTGTCGTCGACGAGAATAATCTTGTAGTCCATATGGGGGAACGCGGCTGAGTAGTGCCTGGTTTGTGCGTCGAACTGCATCCGAAGAAAAACTTCTTTCTCCTCCTCCGTCCAGGGGACGGCGGCAAGTTCCTCTTCGCGAGTACTGGAAAAGAGTTGAAATAGAAATTCGCCATCCTCCCCCCTCGCGTCTCGCAAGGTTACACTTAAGCGAGGCAAGAGTTCTGAAACAGATAAGTTCGGTGTATCCAATGACTCTAAGTTCTTCTCCAACTCAATTAATTACAAAATCTAAGTTCTTATAGTGTGAGAGTATGCAACCATGACAGCTTCGTGGTCTAAACCATCTTCGACCTGCTGACATTTGAAGCCAGACAATAGTTCCTATCTTCTACTCTCCAGTTAAATAACCGAACGGGGTAATTGGGTAATAAGTTCCCATCATACCCCGTAAATTCGGATTCGTTTGGATTCATATCATATGTAATGGATATGTAGAATCTATTTTCCCGTCGCATGACCGAGGAGAAAACTGAGGTTCGAATTAAGCTTCTTCACGGCGCCGGTGGCAAAACCGTGGCAGTTCATACAGGATCCCATGGGCTTTCCCTGTATGTATGTTTCCAGCACCGTGTTGGTAAGCTGAGGCGGAATCCCGAGGATGTCGCCGGGGCGGCTGTCTTCGGCATTGAGCCACTGAGTACCGATCAACTTATAATTTGCCCAGATGGTGCCTTTCAGTTTCTTCCTCCAGATTGCGTTCACCTTCTCCGTCGCATAGAAAATCGAATCGGCACGCTCGACCTGCGTACCGTACTTGCCATCGTATGCATACATCGAAGCATAAGGCGGGCCGGGAGACCACTTGTAGACTTTTTGCGAGTCGATCAGACTCGGCGGAGTATTCACGGGGCAATCCGTGCATCCCTGATTATAAAATGAATACCACATAGTATCTCCCGGTGTGACTGGAGCGGCGGGTGCGTTGTCGACCTGCTCGAACGTCGTCCAGATACCGTCACTTCCTTTTGTATCCGTATAGTGGTTCACATGAAATCCAACAAGTCCGACCAGCGCGTTGATGATAAGCGGTTTTCCATTCGTGGTATGCGAGCTGTCCATGTAGATCACGACCTGCTTAGTATAATATCGGGTCGGATCATCGCCCTTCGTGGTGTCGAGTATCCGCCATGCTGCCTTAATCTCCATAGCGCCCACCCTGCCGCCTTTATTGTGGGTAGTGTCGGAATAGAAACCGGTAGTGAACATTACCACCTTGCCGCTGTCAACGAATCTCTGTTGACCCGGGATGGTGTTGAGACGATTCTTTGTCGCATAGTTTACCCAATCCTTATTCACCCGGACTTCATACATTACAAAGTTCAGGTTGCGGTCTATCAGCGGATCCTGAGGAAGTGCCTGCAGATATCCGTTGATAGTGTCCGGGAGATCGTTCTTGAACATCATTGTGAGAATATCTTTTCCGTGGGCGTTTGCAAGAAGCTGAAGCTTCTTTGTGTGTGCGGGATTGAAGACATCTTTGGGGTCGGTGTAGAACTCCCAGACACGCGGCGCGCTGTTGCTCGATGTAAGCGATGGCATCGGAGTACCGTTCGGATTTGCAGGCCAGTTGAGAGCGACAAACAACTGCCACGAATAGTAATCGAATGTAGTCTGGCATTCGGCAGTGAGCGTCGAGTAGCCGTTCTGAAGCTGGACGAAATCCACATCATGCGGGATGAACGAGCTGAGCTTGTTCGGGTTGCCGGGCTGCGGGTTGAACGAAAGCGGGTGGCGCGTCCTGCAAAGCTGGACAGGCTTCTTCTCCGTGCCTCCGGTAAAGCCGCCGGCAAGCATAATAGTTACCAGGCACATCATAATGATATGAATCTGTTTCATTACTACCTCCTCCTTTTTACTTGAAGATCTTTTTTAAAGATTTGTATACTATGCGCATGCATTAATTTTCCTTGCTGATAATGACAGAGACAACTTCCCTTCGGAGTTCGGAAAACTTCCTGCAGCTGAAGTGAGAAAGGATTCGTGGTGATGCTGTAAAGAAGAAGTGTGGACATAGATCATTATCATTCCATTTGTCGACATGAATTAGAGTCATGTTTAATTTATCTCAGACTGAGTTCGCTTGGCAGAAATTGTTCCGGGTCAAAGGATTATGCCGGACTAAACGTAAACGAGTGACGGTCGAAAGATATCTCGAGGGATTTTTTGTACACAAATGAGGAAGCCGATTGCTGTAAGACAATCTGCCCTTTACCGGTATCGATTGTTACAATGGTTCCCGAAAGGCTCCATCTAGTTGCCGAGCCCCATCTCTCGTGCCGGGGGTTGTATCTGCCGCGGCCGGCGCTGCTGCCTCCATCTATGGAATAAGAGTATTCGCCGCCGCCGTCAGCACGGAAGGTCAGCGTTTCGACAAGCTTATAATCGAATGTCCACACCCCGTCTGAGTCAGGAATAGATCCGAAGTCATGGTCGGTCAATCTCAACGAATGCGTCGCGAGATAGTCTCTGATGCTTTGAACCGTGACGGTCGCAAGATCGAACCGCTGCTTGGACCCCATCGCCCTTAATGCAAATGAGGTCGTCTTGTCGACCTGAGTCGAGTAATCTTTGAGTCCGGTGACTTTGGCAACTCCTTCAATCTCTAGCTCTTTTGCGTTCGAGGCATCCCACGTAAGGGTCACCCACTGGGGCCCCGGAGAAAAATCCGTCCATGCAGGCGCAACACGGAACCAATTGATCTTCGGTGGAGGAGCTTCGGTAACGGTGACGGTTTTCTGAAGCTGGGCGTTATACGTTTGTCCCTCGACGCGCTGGGTCACATTCAAAGTGAAAACGGTCCTTTGCTGGAGTGTAAGTGGTGGATCGCCCTGCGACGGGTATTGTCCCTGGTTCGAGAGAGGCAGTTCTCCCTGCGCGGGGATTTTGACGATCCCTTTCTGCGGCGTGTAGAACTCTATGGAATAGGTTGCGCCCGATGGACCGTTCCAGTGGAGAGTTGTGTTCCCGCCGGGAGGAACCGTCACGGGCTCTGCCCAAAAAGAAACCTCTCCCCATCCATGAGGGAACTTCGTGATGAATAATTTTTGCACAGGACAATCAGGGAGCGTGCAGCTTCCGCTTCCTTCCGTGACGACGATTTCGACTGTTCCCGTCTGCGAATTGACCTGCACGTTGTTGAAAACAAAATTGATGGACGCATTGTTGGCGAGTGTGCCATGACCTTCTTTCGGGGTAAACTCATATTGTACACCGCCAGAAGGATAGCTCGTTTTATGCAGCATCCAACCATCAGGCGGGACGGCACCGATGACTTTTGCGTCGTTCGTGAGCTGCGCCGATCCTTTTCCGACCGGAATCTGTACCATTATTCCCTGAAGAGGAACTTCGCCGCCGGTATTGTTGGTGGCAACGACTGTTATCACTGCCACATTCGGATTTCCACTTGCAGCGCTTGCCTGTAGAGGAAACGGGCTGGTTGTTATGCTATAGAGTAAAAGGCAATCCACAACACTCCGAGAGTTTGCGTTGAAGCTGATATTTCATTGTCCGCCTGAAATGGAAACGGGAACGAGAACCCACAACGTCCGGCCGGAAGAGGTATTGACGAAGATCTTTGTTCCGTCGCTCGATGCAGGAACGGGGATTGGGGCAACATAAATCTCTGCCTGATCCAATATGGTCGGTGTCCCGACAGCGTGGAATAAGACGTCGCAGAAGGTTGTCATGGACAGGTTTCCGCTTTTATCGGCTGCGAATACATAGAGATACCCACCGTCGGCAGATACTCCCATTCCGAAATTAAACCCCGGGATTTGATACTCAGAGGATTGAACAAGCGCACCATTGACCAAAGTGTATGAGATGATCGTCGCTGTCTGGTCACTGTTCTGGCATGCAACGAAGATCCCGTTCGTCGTAACGCTTACGAGCATCGGCACAGTGTTGACCTCGACCGGTTGACCCACGATGCTGACTTTTGCCGCATCGACCATTGTGACAAACCCCTGATTGGCGTTGTTTACATCCGCCGCCACGAAAAGGAGCGAACCATCTTCCGATACTCCGATGGAATTCACCCAATTACATAATGGAAACGAAATCGATCCGCTTTGCACCATGGGTTGGGCGCTGTTGCCCGTCGTCTTGAATGCCACTATAGTCCCGACATTGCAAGCGACGAAGATTTGATCGACTACTGAGTCGAGGGTCAGGTTAGCGGTCGCGTAACCATCCACTTTCGCCGTGCCCATTGCTGCCATCTGACCCCCGGAAGTCTCTACGGCAAAGACGGTGTCGGCCCCGGGGTCAAGAACGTAGAGCGAGTTCCCGTCCGGCGATGCCGCCAGGTATCCGAATTGAAAGCCAATCGGCAGCGAGCCCGTCTGCGCAAGTGTTCCGGCATCGAAGGCTCTCACGTAACCATCCTGGCACGCTGCATAGATCTGCGTCGAGTCTGCCGAGGCCACGACGCAGTTGATGCCGTATGGTGCGTCAAGTGTATTTCCGCTCACTCCCCAGACTATGTTTATGGTTGAAGTCGTCTGACCGGCATCATTCAGAGCCGTCAAAGTGTATTGCGGCAGCAAAGGATTGTCGACGCTCGGAACTATTTCGTACCTTCCATACGACGGACTGAGAAAGTTCGCATTACCTGTGATAGTACACTGCTTGCCATCGGTTGCCCAATGAAGGACGAGCATCAGGCCGGTCACGGTCTTCTGAACTGTCCCCGAAAACTTTATTATAGTTGGAGGCGATGCAATTGTGGTCACAACCGTTTGAATCTGCGCATGGTATTCGTTCCCATCTGTCGAATCATCCACTTCCATCGTAAAAGTCGTTGTCTGCTCCAAAGTAAGAGGCGGAGCTCCTTGCGCGGGATATATTCCTTCATTTGAAAGAGGCTGTTGTCCTTCGGCGGGGATTTTTACGATCCCGGTTTGAGGTGTGTAATACTCAATCGAATAGGTCGCTCCGGAAGGGCCGTTCCAATGCAGAACGGTGCTCCCTCCACTTTGAATCAAAGGTTGAACGGCCCAGAACGAAACGCTTCCCCAACCGCTCGGGAATTTCGTCAAGAATAATTTCTGTACAGGACAGTCGTCATCGGGGGTACAGTTATTAGAACCTTCGGTGACATCGACCTCCACCGAACCTGTACTGCTGTTCACCTCGATGCCGTTGAAGACGAAAGTCAGCGACTGATTATTAGGGAGTTTGGGGTTCCCGGGCGGGGGAACAAAAAAGTACTGGACATAACCTGACGGATATTGTGGAGTCTTCATTGTCCACTCCTGCGGGGCCACGGGACCAATAGCAGAGACGTCACTCGTAAGCTGGGTCGCACCATCTCCGATCGGGATCTGTACCATCATCCCCTGGAGCGTCACGTCGCTCCCAGAACTGTTCGTCGCGACGATGGTAAGTTGGGCGACGTTCAGCTTTCCACTTTCGGCACTTGCCTGAAGAGGAAAGGGGTTGGTGGTAATGCTGTAGAGAAGAAGTGGGGTCATGGCTTCTTTTTCCTGCCTGCGACAAGAGTTTGCTGGTTGTAGAATATCCACTTGAATGTAAATGCCCAGAGGTGTGTTCCATAATAGTCGCCGCTAGGATATACGTTATCCAGCCACAGCAGCGCCAGGAGACCATCGCTGAACTTCACTCCCCACGTTGCACCGACATTCACGGGATTTTCTCCGAAAATATCGTCGCTCAAGTTGTAACAATATCCGCTCCACACCTGCGACATCGGAACCCCAGTTCCGTAAGACCCGTTCAAGACGGCATCGTAACCTGCACCGCCTCTGGCGCCTCCGAGATTAGCGACCTGAACTCCCTGCTGCAGGTTAAGATAAACGTTAAAGTCCTGCTCCTTACCGGGCGTGCCATCTCCATTCACCTGCAGGTTCATCGCGAAGACGTTTCTTCCTTGTCCGAGACTTAGATTCCAGATATTCCCTGCCGATCCCCAAACGTTGAGGAAACCTGAGTCGGCGGTCCCGACAAAATTCACCCATGCATTCGCAGTGGCCGGCGGCCCCGAATAACCCTGATTCCCGTAAGCCGTGGCAAAGTAGCGGGTCGTCCTGACCGGCGCGACAGTGGTACTACCGTTTGCTGCCTGCGGGCCGGTGAAACTTCCGACGCCGTCTATCTTGATAAGAGATACATTTGATGTGTTCCATGTCAGCTGTGCCTTCTGTGGATTATTCATATCCATGTTTGAAGGCACCGCGGCAAAAGAGTTTATCAACGGTGGAGAGATCTCCACAGTAACGGTAAGTTGAGTTTGTGCCGCGTATGATTGCCCGCTGATGGTTTCCGTGACGTTCAACGTGAAAATAGTCGTTTGCTGTGGAGTTAACGGCGGATCACCCTGAGCCGGATATTGACCCTGATTCCCAAGAGGCGGCTGACCCTGGGACGGGATATTGACGATACCTGTTCGAGGATCGTAATATTGTATCGAGTATGTTGCACCTGCCGGGCCGGACCAGTGCAGAGTGATATTGCCTCCAAGAGGGATAACCGGTGAATCGACCCAGAACGATACCTGTCCCCAGCTGTTCGGAAATTTCGTAATGTACAGCTGCTGGACCGGACAATCTCCCGGAGTACAGTTGTTCGATCCTTCCGTCACATCGATCTCCACCCGTCCTGTCTGACTGTTCACCTGGATATTGTTGAATACAAAATTCAAAGACTCCCCGGCCTTGACAGTGCCGTAGCCTGGCTGCGGAAGATAGGTGTATTGCACATACCCTGCCGGAGTTTGTACCTGCGGCTTCTGCCAGTTCGTGGGGGCGACGGGGCCGATATCAGCAGAATCGTTAGTAAGTTGGGTCGACAATTGACCGATCGGCATCTGTACCATCATTCCCTGTAGCGTCACGTCGCTTTCCGAGTTGTTCGTCGCGACGATAGTCAGCTGTGCAATATTCGGGTTTCCACTCGCGGCGCTCGCCTGGAGAGGAAAAGGGTTGGTGGTGATGCTGTAAGTCAAGATTGGGTTCATAGATTTATTCCGGTTTGATACATGCAATCTCCGCAAGTTGAACTACCGATTTCTTGTTCTCCCGCAGGGCTCCCCTCATTTCTTTTTATTTTGCATCAAAGATTTATCGAACAAAATCCACTTGAAAGTATACGATATGTTACTGTCTTGCTGGTTGACGCCGTGGAACCAAATGATGCCGAGCAGCCCGTCGTTGAACTTCACTCCCCATGTCGCACCTACGTTGTCAGGTTTCTGGTCCCATACATCATACCCGTTATTAAATCCGCTGAGTATGTGAGACATCGGGACATCGGTACCATACTCTGCGTTCAACACCTGGTCATAGCTTGCGGCCTCCCGGGTATACCCAAGGTTCGCGACCCGGACTCCGGGAACAATTGAAAGGAATGCTTCTACCCAGACCTCCTGTCTCTCACTATCCAACCTCATCGTCGTATAAAGCGCGAAGACTTTCCTGCCAGTTAAGATCTCGATAATCCACCATGGATCACTGCGCGGCGGCCAAAATGTAGGCAGGTAACCGGACGAAGCAGTGCCGATGAACTTCACCCAAGTGTTTGCTTTTGCCGGGCGTCCTGCATAACCCTCGAGTCCGTACGCCGTCGCGAAATATTGTCTCGTTCTCCCTGGCGTCACCATGATGCTTCCATTTTCTGCTTTCGCATCTTCGAAGTCTCCCTGGCCGTCTATCGATATCATGGAGGCATTGGAAGTCTTC
Organism: Candidatus Acidiferrales bacterium; assembly: GCA_035515795.1. Taxonomy (NCBI): domain Bacteria; kingdom Pseudomonadati; phylum Acidobacteriota; class Terriglobia; order Candidatus Acidiferrales; species Candidatus Acidiferrales bacterium. Next base: position 110,846 of record DATJAY010000023.1, read on the forward strand.
CATTTCAGATTTATGGGGGGAACATTGCTCATATTCACGATCGACGGCTCCGCCGCGAACAAATCGATGACCGGGCGAGGCATCTTCACGTCGACGGTGACTTGTTTCTGCGCGGAGAATGGCATTCTCCTTATATTCGCTTCAACATTTAAAGTAAAAGTCGTTCTCCGCCGGAGTCTCAATTCAGGGGCACCCTGTGCCGGGTACCGCCCGCTGTTTCCAAAAGGCGGCCCACCCTGTTTTGGGATTATCACATTCTCTCCATCATGCCCCCAGTCGATGTACTCTATCGAGTATGTTCCATCTTGGGGTCCGTCCCATCTTAGCACCGTGCCGCCGTCGTAAGGTACGTTGACAGGTTTCGCCGTAAACTTGACTTCACCCCATGCATGCGGAAACTTTGCCAGTGATAATGTCTCGACCGGACAGTCCATGCCGGGAGTGCAGTCGTCCGTTCCTTCCGTTATGTCGATCTCCACAATTCCCGGCTCGGTATTTACCCGGACATCATTGAAAGTAAAACTGAGCGATTTGTGTTTTGGCAGCTTTGTGCTCTCCGAATTGGGTCTGAATGTAAACTCAACACTTCCGGCCGCATACCTCGGCGGTTCGACGGACCGCCATCCCTCGGGTGAAATAGGGACTATGCTTCTTGAATCGTTCGTAAGTTGAGTAGATTCGTTCCCTACCGGGATTTTTACTCTTATCCCGCGAAGTGTTACGTCGTCTTCCGAATTGTTCGTGGCGACGATCTCCAACTCCGCTTCGGAGGCATCGACTTTGAGCGGGAACGGCTCGGTGGTGATACTGTATTCCAGGATCGGCTCCAAAGAGGTTTTCTTCATCTATTTGGTCTTAGATTTCACATCGGAGCTTTTCAAGCCCGACAACTGCAGCCATCCCTCGCGGAGCTGAAGCTGGGCATCCGGCATGCGCGCCTGGTCGTCGGCGTTTACGATCGTATCCTCTTCCCAGTTTTGCGGCGCTGGTACTGCCTGAATCCAATTCCACACTCCATGTTGCTCAGCCGGCCTCGGTATGCGAAGTGTACCAGGATCGGCAATGATCGGACCCGTTTGAAATGTTACGTTGATGTCCCTGATAAAATTTTCGATCAGGTTGGCCGGTAGATTGACGGACTTGACAGGAAGTATCGCCGTATAGGCGTGGAAGCAACCGCGCGGATCCATCAGCAACGTCGCAGTGACACCGGGACCCTGGTACTGGAGCGTTATGTCTCCCTGATATTGGGAGTTGTTCATGATCGGCTTGATGTACATGTCGCCTTTGCTAATCTCGGGTGAAGTGTGCACCGAATAAAAGGTTGTGTACTCGCCGGTCGGCAGAAAATAGCCGATCAGCCCGTCGTTGCGGAGTTCGAGGCTTCCGAGTCGCACAGGAAACGGTACGTTTTCCACCTCGCCGATCTTCTTCGTCCACATCAAGGGAGGTTTAGATTTGCCTCCCGTCGCCATGTCATCCCAGAGCTGGCTGTAGATCGGCTCACCTCGCAGCTCAAGGTTTAATTGCACCTGGATCACTGCAAGCGGCCTGCCGATGAGCACCGATAGGTATTGATCTTTTCTCCCCCCAAGCGGATCGACCATCCACAACGTCTCGTCAATCACCTTCAGAAAGTCCTTGAAGATGGCCGGAGTCTGTGCGGCGATACTTACGACGACGTTTCTCAACGTTTCGTTTGGAATATCTTTTGGCATGGCGGGCGGCGGGGTTATTCCTGATGCACCGGGTCTCGGCCTCCAATTGTTTGGCACCGGCAAGGGGAGCAGTTCGCCCAATAAGATTCCGTTTTCATCGTAAACGGAAATTCCGCCGTCGAGATGGTTAGGAAGAAGCCATCCGCAGACCGGGTTTGGATTTCCGGAAACGAGAATATTTTTTCCTGAAACGTCGTTGGCAAGGATTTCTACATCAAGTTCGGAGCTCTGTACTATGCGCGGAGTAAATTGAATCGAGCCGTAAGGAAGAGGATTGTTGGGATCGGTGGACGAATCTGACGGTATGAGGTCCGACCCTATCAGCGGCAGAAATCCCTGCGGAGTGTTCGGATTGGACAGGACGAGCGTTTGTCCAAAGGCATCCACGATCTGCAGTTTTTGGAATTGCACGAAGCCGCCCCGGACAGGATAGAAGTAATCTATGCTCGATTCGAGAAGCGGCATGTTATGGTACTGGTCGCCTATCAGCGCAGTTGCGGAAGGTGAAGGCGAATTCCCCGCAGGGCATTGCACGACGTCGTTCGAAGGTGTCGGCGGAAAAGCTTCCTGAGACAAAAGCGTGACGAGCTGGCCGGTCAGCCCGCTCAGCGACTGCGATAAGATGTCCCAGTTTGCGACGGTGGAAATAAGATCTTCCAGATGCTGCGAGTCGATGTCGGGGTGGTTCTTGAGGTAGTTTTCAATTTTATCCTTGAAGACAAGCGCCACCTGCGGAGTGAGAGTCGTCCTCCCCTTGAACGGGACATAATTCTGCTGGTTGAATCCGGTTCCCTGCCAGACATACTTCTCACCGTCGAAGCTCCAGTCGTTCGGCGAGAACTGGCCGGTCCCGGTCGGAAAATAATGCAGTTCCCATTCAAGGAAGAGAGGGGCCCATGCCTGCGACCACAAGACAAGTGCAAACGGGACAGGCGGTTTTCCGATCCACGAGTTAGTGCCGGGATTTTGTCCGAGGAGGCTCGTGATTCCCTGGCTAATAGCAGTTGCATTTCCACCGACGGCTTTTGCCATGATCGTTGAATTCATCGGGTCGACGAAAAATGTTTCTTGCGTCAGCGATGGAATACCCGGAACAGAAGAATAAGAGCCGCACGGATTCAGGTTGACTCCGGCAGCCGTCATAGTCTGCATATTGATCGCGGGTTGACCCGTGATTTGAACGCCGGTTATTGTCTGGCCAGGCAATCGGCATGTGAGTGTACCATCTTTGTTGTAACGACCGTCTTCGCCGTGCTTCTGTGAGCGATTCGCTCCGCAGATCAGGAGAACCGGGTCGACCGGATGCCAGAAGCGCGGAGCAGGGCTTGCCTTCAGTGCAAGACTAAGATCTGCAAGTGTTGTCGTTCCATCTTGTGTCGGAAAAGTCCAGCTGGAGTTTGCCCAATCGTTCGCCGCCTTCGAATCGGTAGGACTGGGGAGTTTAGACTTTGCCTGGTTGACCAGGCAGTATTGATTCCATGTTGAGTTGAATATCGTCGGGTATATGGTGCCCTGTATAAATGGAAAAAGGTACTGCCATTCCGGGTTCGTAGTCGGCGGCGGGTTCACCCAGCCGCTGTAGGAGTTCCCGACTCCAACTTTCATCCACATCATATATAAGCTGGACTGGAGTGATTCCAGTTGCCGCTGCGCCTCATCCAGATCGCTTTGACTTTGGTTTAATGCCGCCAATTGAGCATTAAGTGCAGCAACTTGTTCCGGCGTAAGCTGTGAGGTGATAGCAGATTGGCCGGAGCTCTGCGGCACGGCAGAGACGACTTCCCAGATAGTTCCGCCCGGATCTGAGCCGTACCACGCTTGCTGGATTCTTTGCCTGATAAGCGCGTTGCTTCCCGGTTTTCCATATTCGTTCAGAAGATCATACATTGAAGCCTGAACCAGCGCGGCGAGGGTATCCCCGATGTCGCTTTCGCCCTGCTGCTGTGCCTGCCATTGAATAAGTGCAGCAAGGGCGTCGATCGATGTATTGGCAACTGCAACTTGAGTGTTTTCAGGAGGACTTGGCTGCGGCGGCGGCCACTGCACATCGACCACAGTAGCCTGGTACAGGCTTGTCGCCGGGACTGTCGAAACCGTTCCCTGTACGGACCACTTGAGATAATTGAGAAGCGTCTGCAGGCGCTGTGCAGGCGTCTGATTTTGCCAATCGATCTGGCTCTTCCAGATTCCCGGAACATATGTGTTTACGCCGCGAAGCGGGTCGGCATTCGCCGGATCGGAATACCAGCCGACGACCATATAAGTATATGTATAAACACCGGTTCCTTCAGGAGGAACATCGGTATCAGTAAATGAAAAAACATCCTTGACTCCGGGGACATACGCCGCGAAAGAAACATTTCCCGGCCCGACGGCTGTCAGGAAGAGCTGACCGTCAGGATTCTGAAGTGCATCCCAGGCTTCGATGGAATAATTATTGCCGATATTGATGTTGTTGATGTTGAACTGAGTAGTCTGATTTAAACCGACGTTCATCGTCGTCGGCTGAAACGGGTGAAGGAATGAGCTTGTGGCAAGAAGACGGACGACGCTGTTCGTACCAAGAGGGGCTGAAGAGAAATCATAAGCCTGAATAGCTATTTGCTGATCGCCCTGCTTCACTGCGGACGCGACAATGACTGCCGCCGGTTTTATCCCGTTCGGGTCGATGATTTCCAATTCAGTACCTGCCGCGATGGGGGTACTGGACCCACTGGCGAGTGGAATCGATGTCACGTTGTTCCCTGACAGTTCACTCGATGTCACTCCTACGACAGAGCCAAGATAATCGCTCTGGACCACCCACAGCCTGCATTGCCATTGATTATCTTTTGTCGTGTTGAAACGCGCGACGAGCCACCTGTTCGGGACATACGGGAAATTCAGCTGGCCGCTGCCGGTGTCCGTACCATGGGTCAGTGCATCGGGCAAAGCCCAGTGCAGGTGAACGCCGATCTCCGGCTTAGAGGCATCTGATATGTCGAACGCCTCAGGCATCGGGCTCTGAAACTTAGCAAGCTTTGTGAAGTCTGCATAGTACCACGCGAGGTTCTGCTGGTTCTGTGAATCGACAGACCAGGCATCAAGGTGAATTGGTACGAGCAAACTATTCGAGTCGCTTGAAGGAATAGGTCTACTCATTTTTCATCATTATTTTCAGGTGAGAACAACATTTGCTGCGGCACACGGACCATCTCGACGGCAAGGGAAGCCGGGGATAACGTAGGCTTTGGAGCAGAGAACTTGTTTTGCAATGCTTGCACGAGACCTCCGGGGCCGTCGATTATCAGCGGCGGCTGGTTGGAAGGTTTGGAACGTTTGAGAGATTGAATTTCAGCGGGCGTCAGCCATGTCGGGCTATCGGGATTAATGATTGAACCGATATTGGCCGGAGACGCACCCGATGTTCCCGGCAAATAGCGAAGCGCCACCCCTCCATCTGGAGTGCCGGGTATTCCCGGTTCAAATCCGAACACCAGGCCTTCCGACGGCTCGTTGATTTCGACGCTGACGGGTATATCAGGGAAAATTCCGATCATGATGTCGGGCGCTACGCGGTCGAGACGAAGCGGCTTCATGGGATTGTCTTTGTCTGAAACCGAGAACGCCCTGACTTCAAGTCCGGGAATGCCTGACACTGCAAGAGAGCGGAGGATAAATCCTGTCCGTGTCCCATCTTGTGTCGGAATGCCGGTAGGATTCACTTTTCTTAGAACGTCGCGTACCTCGGTGAGATTCTTCTTAACTTCGGAATGGAGCTTCTCCCTCATCAATTTCTGAAGCATGCTGTCGCGGCTCGATTGGACGCCGATACTGAGTGCGCCATCGACCACTGCGTTTATCCAATTTTGATCTAAATAAAAAAATCTTATCGTTTCCTGCTGGAGAAGTTGAGGGTTCGGCACAAGATTATTGAACTGCACATTATAAAGGAGCGCCGTCCGCGCAAGCCAGTTGATGACCTGTTCCGGAAGGATCGGCGACTCGCTGAACTGCACGGTGCTCCCGGCAGGAAGCACCGTCTGAAATGTGTAGGGAATGATTCTTATCTGCAGGTCGCCCTGCACCCCGTCGCTTGCGACTCCCGCGGTCGCCGTCGTCTTTCCGTCAGGACTTACGATGGCAACCGATTGACCCGCATTTACCGACTCCGTAAGCCCGGGGCTCTGAAGCGTGATATCGGTCATCGGCCCGGACAAATCGGACGCGGTTGTTCCAAGCGAACTTACACCGCTCAGATGCTCGAGCAGAGACAAAACCACCGGCTGCTGCATGAGTCGATTCAATCTATCAGGAGCCACGGCTTGTGTTTGCCAAGAATTCTTGAGCTTTTCATTTGCTGTCGTCGGATCGAATCCCCCGGGTTGCCCGATTTTGGAAGCAAGTGCGAGAAAATCTTTCGCAAGAAATTTCTTAAAAGTCTTTGAGACCGTGTTCCCGTCAAGAACCTCCACAAGATCCGCTACCGTCACGCCGGCTAAACCTTCACTGAGATCGAGTCCGGAGCTCTGCTTAAGAATTCCTCTCACGCTCCTTGAATTGATATGCTCCATCAGCCTGTCGACGATTCCATGGGCAGCCCGTCGCCATTGAAGAAGGTTTGTCGCGAACGTCTGGTTCGCAAGAGCAAGCGAACGTCCGGTTTGAAATGCGACGGCATAAGACTGGTCGAATAAACCCATTGCGGGATCATACACCATGGCCTCCGAGACATTCGACGGCGCGGACAAATCGACGGGATTGTCCGGGTCGGTCGGATCGAGAAACGTGGTCGACCTCACCGGCGCAAGCGGACCGCGGTACCATGCAAATGTCTGTTCACCGGTTCTTGTATTGTAGCTCAGCGGTACGTAACCATCCTGGAGTCTCGTTGCCACATACTGCGGAGTTCCGGGAGCAGGCGGCAAAGTAGATTCCGGCAAGGGCATACGTAGAAGAAGATCTGTTCCCTGTTCGCTCTGCGCGGAAATAAGGTTCAGCATCAGTTGCCTAAAGTTTTCCGTCGGCTCGGAAAGGCATGTAAATGTCCAGCTGTATAATGAAATCAGTCTGACTTTTTGAAAATTCGACAATGGAACAGCAGGAGGAGGCTGAGATGCCGGAGTCAGGTAGGGCTCGAGTCCTCCAAGCGAAACAAGGTGCACGATGTTTCTCTGAGGCGTCGCGGTTCCATTTGCCGGCGGAATGGAAAATCGGTTTGCTATAGCCGTCGAAAACCATCCATCATGCGGCGCGTTTGCAAGAGGCTCTTTGTCTGCTGTCGAGACCTGTCTGACATGAGCAAGGAAACGCAGATCGCCCACGGTGGCCATGAGGTTGGTGAACGTCTCCCTTGAGATATCGATAACGTTGCAGAAGGTCTTGTTCGGATCCTCATCATCTTCGAGCGTTATCGTCGGCCCAAGAATTCCGGAAGGCGGACCTGAAGTCTTGACCCCGTTAAATGTCGAATTGACGATATTGTTCAACGCGAATGAAGCGCTCATTGTCGGATTTGCCTGACTCCCTTCAGGAGGAGTTGGCGCGGAACCGGATGGCGGCTGAGGAATGATGAGCTCGTCATCGGAAAAAACAAGGAGCGCCACCCAGGGGTACAGGCCCGGTACCTGGAATCCCGACGGCATCTGAGATTGCGTCAACTCCAACGCGCGCTCCCACGGCAATGAGCGTTTGTTGAAGACGATCATCGGAAGGTAGTCGTCGTACACCCCTGTGCTGTTCGACGGAGGAAAAACTCGGTGGATATCTGTCGGATCTAAAGAGAAACGCGGACCTCTCACGATAAAAGTCTGTGAAGATGGATCCTGCGGTGAGGCATCGATATTCGGGTTCCCGCCATCTTTTTGCGTTTGGGCGGTATCGACCGCGAGATTCTGTGAGATTTTTATTGTGTATTGGCCGTCCAGCAATGAAGGGATGAAATTATCGTAAAATGTGACCATGATGTCCGGCGTCGGCGACGTGATCACATACTTGAGCGCTCCGATATCTCTTTTTCTAAGTGGCAACTCTTCGATCCTATTCTTGTTCTATTATGAATGGATTTCCCGTCAGCACGGCAGCCGGATTGGCCGCAAAAGTTTTCAGCGGCCCGTTTGTCAATGCGTTGATCCCGAATTGTTGGAGTGTTGTGAACACACCGTTCCTCGCAGCCACGACAGTCGGGTTCATTAATGACGACTGAATCTTACCCATCGCACCACTGTCGACTTCAGGCACGGTGCCGACCGGGCTGGCATTCACATCCAGGGGCAAGTGGTTCGTTGTGTACGGGTCCTCCTCGTCGACGACCTCGTAAGTATATGCGGTGGTAATGTCTATGTCGAGCGCATTCGCTCCATTCGGTGTCAGGACGGGATCGAGTGGAGTAACGTTCTCGAGACCGAAGAGCCGGCCGTTGAGGAGAGCGTTTGGCTCGGGATCATCGTCACCGAGTATGGGCTTTCCCCATTTTGCTGCTGGCGTCTTGCTCAAAGCCAGATCGAACGAGAATTTGCCGGCTAAGTCGTAAGTTTTACTCTCATCGTCCGCCGTCAATGTGATGGTTATTGCCGAAGACCTAAGCGTCGCCTTCATCGGGCGAATGCAGACGAAATAGTTCTGCCCGTCCGGACTGTATTTAGTCGCGAGGAACTGAGTCTGTGCCTTTTCACCGGAAACTGCAGTAATGTCAATTTCAGTCGTGGGAATTTCGGTCCTGACTGAGAACACGAAATTATTCGGGCGGACAATCCACACAGGCGCACCGCTTGCATCATGTATAGTAGTAATGAGTCCTGTGTTAACAACAATCGTGAAAATCCCGCTCGGCTCTACATTTCCGTTTTCCTGGACGGTGGGTCCGGCTGCCAGCATCTGAGAGCCGGAGGCTTTGTGGGGAAGGAGCGACTGCGCGAACCCCGTACCATCTTTGTTTATCCAGTCGAGAGGCTGCGGCCCTTCGCTCCGATCTGCACCGAATGAAATCGTAAACGAGATGATGTACCAGTCGATGTAGACCGAGCCTCCCATTCTCGGTCCCCATATCGTCAGACCTGCACCGAGTTCGACCGAAACGGTCGCCGTGACAAAGAGCAAATTCACGCGGTATGATGCGCCGATACTGACGCTGATGTCGATGACATAGTGAAACGGAGCCCAGACAATCAGCGCATCCATCTGTGCATTGAACCATGCCTTCAGATCTCCGCTGCTGAAGAGTACCTGCAGTCCGGCGCCGGCCATTACCGCCGACGGGGTCAGCGCAAAGTAAGCGTCGCCGCTGATTGTGACTTCGCTGGAGACGTTCCAGTTGAAACCGAGTCTCGGGACGGTCGGATAATAAGCCGGAGGTGTAAAGTCGGGATGATAGCCGCCGAGAGTCATCACAAATTCGCCGGCGTGTGGATTATTCCCGAACCAGATGTAGAAGGCATAGCCGCCGGTCAACTTACAGTCCGGATCGATGATGAAGGAGTTCGGTGTTAAGATCGCGGTCGCGCCAAGGAATCCTTCATCAGGGAGGAACTTTACCTGGAGTCCTAACTCGGCATGCGCATATCTCTGTGTCGGCGCCGAAGCGCCGGGTGCCGCCGGAGGAGGAAGGCTCATCCATGATAGACCGAGAAGAGAAATCTCAAGGTGGTTTCCAAATTCAACTACCAGAAGCGCAGATGAGTTTATGAGATCGAAGGATGTAAATCTAACACCTGCGGCAAACCAGAATTGTCCGCGCTGTGGTGGAACGTATTGATCGATTTTCGAAAGCGCTGTCGTTGGATCCGGCGATTTCCAGGATCCATCAGGAAGCTGCTGAGCACCAAGTATGGTCGGGTCGTTGATCGCTGCGACAAGTGGAAATTGCGGAACGCTGTTCTGGTCTGGTAGGATAATGTTTCTATTGTAACCGAACCCTGCGGCGAGGCCCGTGACGTAGAAGAATGCCGGGCCGCCGAGATCGCCGATGTACATTCCGAACACGAAGAGGGATGTGTAACCGTTTTGGCCGGAAGGATCCTTGACATACGCATACGAGCCGAGAGCGCTGACGGTGAATGTCCCACCTTTGATCAATGCCGCACCGTCATACTGGGTATAATTTCTCGGCGGCGTCGCCGAAGGATCGGGCGGCACTTTCACAAGTGTCCCGCTTACTTCGATGTCGCTTTCTGCAAACGTGACTCCCATTCCATTCAGATCTAAATCGTACTGGGAAAAATCCGCGGGTGCTGTGACCGGAATTCCGATCGACAGTCCCTGAAGTGCGACGGTTAATCCGGCGAGCTGGATGCTTCCGTCAAAGAGAAGCGATAGATCTTGCTTAGAAGAGACCCAACCTATACCCAGCTTGTTGCATTGGAGCGGACCTAATGCTCGATTGATCGGGACAAGCACGACATTAGTCGGATTTCCCTCGCCGTCGTATAGCTGTACCACGAATTCGCCGCCGCTGACGAACGCAGCCGAAACCGAAAATGCAGGGTTGACGGGATCCTTATCTCCTCCGCCGCTCGACGATCCGGATGCAAGTATGTTTTGAGCGACAGGATTCGTCCCGGATCCCCCCACGGCCGATCCAAATCCTGAACCTAATGGCAGACCGAAACCGTTCAACATGCAAGCGGCTCCCCACGTCATCGTCGAAAAATCCAGGCTGCCGCGCAGCTGTGCGCCTTGCATCGAATACCCGCCCGAGCTGAACAACGGAGTCTGGTTTGCTCCCGCGATGTCGAACCCGATGCTTGAGAGTGAGAAGCCGGGAGAAAAGGTCAACGTATTGTCCGGGCCTTTGTTCAGTAGAAAGATTGTGATGCCGGGTTCGGGAAAAATGGTAGGGCTTTTCGGATTGCTTTGGCTCATCCAGTTGTTGTCGTCGTCTTCGTTAGTCAGCCACGAGCCGGAACTGAGAGTAAACTCGCGGGTCGGTGTTCCGTCGATATTCGTTCCAATAGGAAGCGTGAGATCGAACGCAAGACGAAGTCCGTAGTCATAAGAACCATCGTTGTTCGAACGACGCGATATATATAGACCGCCACCGGGGAGTGCGAGTATCGCAGGAGGCACATTCGAATCTGTGAATGCATCCATGACACCGAAAGTAAAATTAAGGGCAATTTGTTCCGGCGTCAAACCAGCCATGTTTGAAATGCTAAGCGAGTAGTTTCCGTCGTCGTCCTTGGAAAGGAAATCTGCAGCAACAAGAATATCGCCTGGACACACGTATGAATCGCCGATTGTGGAATCCAGCCAGTCACTCACTCTCTTGATGACGGCGCTAATGAGCATACTGACTGTCGCATCTAGGAGGCCCTGGAGAGTCGTGTATGTCGCCGGGATGGTCGTTCCTTTCAGATCGAGGAAAGTAAATGTAAGAGTCGGGGTCGTCGCAGAAAAATAGATCTCCGAATCTATGCCGATGCCTGAAAATGAAATGTTTCCGACCTGGAATGGATTTTTGGAAGTCAGGGTAAACCCGATATGGCAAGGATGAGCAGGATCGTTCGTAATAAACTTTGTGCCCGAAGAACTGTAAGTGAAAAATGGAATGTATGTGTAAACGTCAATCGTCAGGTCGTCGGATTGAATCGATGTCAGGAGACCTAATCCCAAGTCTCCACCAGTTGTATCGGGGTTCGGTGCTACAATGAAGAAGGGAGTCTTTTTCTCCGAGCTCGGATTAGGTATCTGGTACCACTCTGCCCCGGAAAATACGGGCGGAGGATTCTGGATGCCGGGCCCGATGAATTCGTTGAGAAGAAATGTAAGGCGGTCGATATGCTGACCGATTGCATCGAGGTACGACGGCGGATTTTTGAACCAATCCAGGTTGACGTCATAAGTGTCACCGTTCTTGGACAACAGCCCGATCAAAACTCCTATGGCGAGAACATCGTCCTGCAGATTTTCAGTGCTAACCATTAAGTTTTTTCATCGATAGGTTTCGGTTCATCAGCAGCCGGGATTTTGAATGTTCCGGTTGACGCTAAATGTTTGCGCCGCCGGCGTAGTTATAGTTGGCATTGAGATAATTTGGTCTGTTGTTGTTATTAGTGATTGTCAGCCCGTCAGCAGGAGCCTGGAACTGTCCCGTCAGGTTGATATTCTGAAGGAGGTGTTCCATATTTGCCTGATCTCTGATATACAGTATTCGAATAAGCCATTGCTCCGCAAGAGAAAGCTGGAGGCCGGGATTGACGGTTGCGATTTTTACTCTATGTCCTAAAACGGCATCATCTCTTGAAAGGCCCAGCTCCTGCACTGCATCTGCGCGGTCTTCAAATCTATTCCGGAAATTGTCTGCCTTGCCCGCGTAAACAACATCGCCATCGGAATCCTGGATGATATACAACCCGGCGTTCCTCGTTATGAGCGTATCGTTATCGGTTCTGCGCCATTTTAGAGAAAAGATCCAATCGTTATCTCCATATTGTTCGGCGCGCGGACTATAAAGGCTTGCAGTCCAGGTAAGAGTAATATTGGGCATCGGTCTACCTATCTAACCCATTGTGCTTTGTAATAGTTCTTCTCAAACAATTCCGGCATAGACCTAAGAGTTAGGTTATGCCTCCATGGTGCTAAAGTAATTGACCTCTCTGTAAAAGTCTATTGTATATAACTTCTTTACGATAATGTTGCAAGTGAAATTTTGCTTAAAATTTTTTAGACAAAACCCGGAGAACTCACGATCGAATATTTAATTCTTAATGGTCAATTCACCGGCCCCGACGTTTTTACGACATAACTCTATGCGTTCCAAGAAGAAATGGAAAGTGATTTCCCGAATCAGTAAATGATTCGCATCCATGATATTATCTTGAATTATTTTCCCTGGCTCGAAAGGTCTGCGGAAAAGGTCGATGTCACTACTTTTAAACCACATCAAACACGACTGGACCCGAACATTATCACAAATGACGGTTCAGAATGCGTCCCTCAGCGGAAGCACCGGTTTGTCCGATCGAATGCGAGTTTATCCTTTCGAAAAGGAGACAGTTAGCTCAGCACTTTCAAAGGTTTAGTGCATCGTGAACTTTCTTTGCAAGAGCGTAAGGACTGAAGGGCTTCTGGATGAAGTCGACCCCATGATCCAACACCCCCTGGTGCGCAATGACATCTGCGGTGTAACCCGACATAAAGATAGTTTTAATGTCAGGCTTTATGGTCTGGATCTTGTCGCGAAGCTCTTTCCCGTTCATCACGGGCATGATAACGTCCGTCAGCAGCACATGTATCTCGTCGATGTACTCCCCGGATAGTTTGATGCCTTCTTCCGGACTCGACGCAGTAAGTACTTTGTAGCCGTACTCCTCGAGACTATTTTTGGCGAGCTCAAGCAAGTCCGGCTGGTCCTCAACTATCAGAACCGTATCGGTCCCGTCTATTGCGTTCTCCACCTGAGCCGCTTCATCCCCCTCAACTTCGCCTTCGTAACGCGGCAGGTAAATCTTGAACGTTGTCCCAACTCCGAGTTCACTGTAGACGTGAATGCTTCCGCCGTTTTGTTTGACAATTCCATAAACGGTCGCGAGTCCAAGCCCTGTTCCATGGCCTTTGGATTTTGTCGTGAAGAAGGGCTCGAAAATATTAGTCAGAGTCTCTTTACTCATGCCTTTGCCTGTGTCCGTAAAGCTTATCACCACGTATTCACCCGGAGAAAAGTCAATGCGGTTTTGAGCATAGGCCTGATCTATGGATATGTTTGACGTTTCAATACTTATTGTACCGACATTGTCTATGGCGTCTCTCGAATTAGTTGCCAGGTTAAATAGAATTTGGTCAAGCTGGGTCGGATCTATTTTTATGTTCCAGATACTTTTTTCAGGGAGGAATGTCAGCCTTATATTTTCCCCGATCAATCTCTGGAGTATTTTCTGGAGCGACTCGATCGCCTTGTTCGGGTCTAATACACGCGGGGAAACGATCTCCCGCCGTGCGAATGCAAGAAGCTGTCTTGTAATATCTGCACCGCGTTTCGCGGCGGACGCAATGAGCTGGATGTAATGATACATCGGCTTGGATTTATCCATCTTCCTCATTATCAAATCGCTGTACCCGATGATGACGCCGAGCATGTTGTTGTAATCGTGAGCGACGCCTCCTGCAAGTCTGCCGATGCCCTCCATCTTTTGTGCCTGCAGCAGCTGATCTTCAAGCTTCTTCCTGTCGGAAATATCGTATGCTGAAGTAATCAATGTGGGGGCACTGTCATGATTTATCAGGGTCGTGCTGAAATCAACCCAAATCCCTTCGCCCGATTTCGTGACTAACTGAAATTCGTAATGTCTCGGTACATCCTTTCCTGCTATCGATTCCGCGATGCGCTTCGTTACAAGTTCTCTATATTCAGGATGAATAATGTCCGCGGGAGACAGCCGCGAGATTTCATCGAATGAATAGCCCAGCATCTTCAGTGCCGCAGGATTTGCATAAAAGAATCGCTTGCCATCGCTGATCGAGATCGCTGCCGTCAAACCTTCAACGAGACTTCGAAATTTTTCCTCGCTTTCACGAAGCGCGTTCTCGGCATTCTTTCGTTCGGTGACATCTTCTACGATAGTATGCACCAGAGTCACCTGACCGTGATCGCCAAAAATAGGGACGAACCGTATTTGCGTATGAACGGATTTCCCCCATTTGGTGACATACGGATATTCGCCAAAGACGGTCTGACCCGTTTCAACACAGCGCCGGTAGGCAGCTGAAATTCCTGCCTCGATGAGCGGTGGAAATGTCAGGATATTTATTCCCTTTGTCGCCTCAGCAGAAGGCGATCCAAGAATTTGAAGTGCTGCCGGATTTACCTCGAGGATTTCTCCTGACCGGTTAGCCAAAAGAATTCCGACCGGCGCATATTCGTGCAGCAATCTATAGCGCTCCCGGCTGTTCCTCAGCTCCTCCTCCACCCTTTTGCGTTCGGTGATGTCACGGCTGATGCCCACCAAGCCTATGATCTTGCCCTGCTGATCGCACAAAGGCACTTTCGTCGTTGAATCCCACTTTGCGTTGCCGGTCGAATCAATGGTGGGTTCTTCTCGATTAATCAGCGGTTGACCTGACCGGATGATCGCTTGCTCGTCGGCATGATACTGCTCCGCTAACTCTCGCGGATAGAAATCAAGATCGGTCTTTCCGACAAGCTCACCAGGTGTTGATGCTCCATGATGGTGCACCAACGCTGTGTTGCACACCGTTAACCGACCGTCTGTATCTTTAGCATAGATATAGTCGGGCAAGTTATCGATCAGCGTGCGCAGCAGGTTGCGCTCCATCGCCAGTGCTTCCTCCATCTGCATACGCTCGGTGATGTCTCTGGAAACCCCGAACGTTCCGATGATTTCGCCCCGCGCATTCCGGAGGGGAACCTTAGTGGTCGATACCCATGTGTGCCGCCCATCAGGCCACGTTTCTTTTTCTTCCAAACCAACGATGGCAACTCCGGACCGCATGACCTTCCGTTCGTCCTCAAAAGCCGGACGTGCGTGTTCTTCAGTAAAGAAATCAAAGTCCGTTTTCCCGACCGCCTCTGAGGGATCGTCAAGACCGAACCTTTTGGCCTGGGATCGGCTCATTCTCAGGAAGCGGGACTCTTTGTCCTTGAAGTAAACATGGTCGGGTACGTTGTCCATAAGCGCTTTGAGCAAGTTTCGCTCATAAGTCAATTCTTCCTCGTACCTCTTGCGCTCTGTAATGTCTTGAATTACACCGGATACTACTCTCTTCTCTCTGTCGAACATTGCAATGGAATGAATATCCTTTATGTCCCCGCTGTCGGCGGCTCTGATTTTGAATTCAATGTCATACGGTTCATTCTTTTCTAAAAGATTTTTAAGCGCGTCGTCCATCTTCTCGCGATACTCCGGAAGAGGGATCCCTTTCACATCGGAATAATCGAACTTCCCTCCTTTAAGTCCATAAACCGCTTGAGCCCCCAGAGACCCGATCATGGTTTGAGAATCGAGATGGAGTTCCCAGCTGCCGAACATGGATGCGAGCTCGGCTCTTATCAGTCTTGCCTCGCTTTCTTTGACTTCACGTTCTGCGGCCCGCTCCCTCGTCTGATCCCGGAAGATCAATACGACGCCTGTTACGACCCCGGATTCATCTCGTATAGGGGCGCCGCTGTCGGCTATGGGATACTCGACTCCGTCTCTCGAGACGAGCAGAGTGTGATCTGCCAGCCCCACCACTGTACCATCTTTGAGGACACGCTGCACTGGAGATTCGACGGCCGAGCGTGTGTCTTCATTGACAATTCGAAAAACTCTCTCAAGAGCCATCTCACTCGCTTCACGTTGCGACCAGCCTGTCAGACGTTCGGCAACTGGATTCATGTACTTAATCTGTCCGCGGGTGTTTGTGGTTATGACCGCATCGCCTATGCTGTGGAGGGTCGTTTTGAATTCTTCCAGGACTTTTTTCCGTTCGATCTCCGCCTGGTACATCTCCCGATAGATGCCTGCCTGTCTGTGGCGATAAGCATAAGCGGTTGCAGTTATAGAAACGACGATGAAGAGAATTACGGTAAGTATTACGACCCCGCCGCGAAAATTTGCCTCCGCAAGGATTTCACTTGCGTCGACTTTCGAAATCATAAACCATGGTGTGTTCGGAACAGGGCGAATGTCTGCGAGGACATCCACTCCTTCTTGATCCTTTCCTTCGAACATTCCCATCTCTCCCAAAGCCGATTCCATCGACGAACCCGTTGTCGGGGTTATCGGCATACGAAATGACAGAGCTTTGCCCATGTTACTCCGCGGATTATTCAAAATGGAGATATGGTCTCCCAATCTCTCGAGCAATACCGTCTCGGCGCTGCGGCTCGGTATCGGCCATGAATCAATGAGAGGATAGAGGAAACTCCCTGCATCGCTTCGCAGGACGACAACGGCAACAGTCGCGCCGGAGGCGTCAACCATGGGAGACATCGCGTCTATATGCACTATGCCGTGCGTCCCGATGAAGAGGTCCGTCATCACAGGCTTGTGCTTCAAAACCGCTTCATAGAAGGCGACTTTCTCCGAGGAATCTATGAGAGACGGTGAGGTGCCGACGGAGACAAGCGTCCTGCCGGACGTATCGAGAACAAACGCGTCGCTGTAGAGCCCAAGGCCGAGAGTTCCTTCCTGATCGAGCCGGTCCATTAATTCCCTGCGAAGCTGCGGATTTGCCGTGCCTTTGAGCAAACCACGAATGGCTTTCCTGGTGAACAGGCTTCTTGAGAACTGGCCGGCGTTATCAAGCCGGTCCATGCGCCAGCTTTCGATTTCACTGACCTTCATCTCGGCAACGGATGCTATCTCATCGTACTTCTCGCGGCTAATCCTGTTTTTCTCCACATGATAGTACGCAATCCCGGCGATCATAAGCCCGACACTGACCACGATCGACAAGGATAACCAGATGCGTCCCGACATCGGCGCACGTTGACCCGTTCGTTCCATGATCAGCATCTCGAATTTTGCGACGCCCGGTTGGCCCGGGACGGAAGTCCGGAGTTGTCGGTGTATATAATGTATTTCTCTAATTTCATATCGACTCACTTTCTAGCGGACGAGTCAGCCTCTGTTCTTGCATCATCGCTCCTGCCAGATCCAGAAAAACGACACGGGTCGTGCTTGTCACTTCCAATTACTTACGCTTATCGCGTTGGTATTGTGCGACTCTATTAATATCGGATCAAATCGACTGCACTTTACTTTCCGACGCCGGGCAATCGAATATTCCGAAATATCCCGGCTGTCTCAGTGGTCTTCCGGTCTTTGCCGCTCAATCAAAAGGTGTTTCCTGTAGATCGGAGAGTTTGTCGGGAGAGTCGAGGAAAAGCAACTTTTATTTTTCCTTCGCTAATAATAATTTTGAGCTTTGCACTGAAGAAGGAAGTAGACCCTACGTCGCCGTTAGGCCGCGAGTTATAGTGTGTCAGAAGCAGCGGACATGGATCAGGAAAAGAGAGAGAACGTCATGAATGATAAACCAGCTGCCGTGGCAGACAGCACCGCAGTGCGCGTCGCCTTGTGGCGGGCGCTGCACCTACAGGTAGATCCGCCGCCGCATGTGCTCGAAGACGACATCGGCCTGCGGCTCGCAGCCCCGGCCGAAGGTTGGCGCAGCCGTCCGGACATGGATCCACACTTTACGAAACCCTTCCGCGCATCCATCGTAGCGCGCGCCCGCTTCATCGAGGACATGGTAATCGAGCAGTCCGGCCAGGGCGTCACCCAGTACGTTATCCTGGGAGCCGGATTAGACACCTTTGCTCAGCGCAGGCCGGAAGTTGCTTCCCGCCTGCGGATATTCGAAGTGGACCAGCCGGGTCACCAGGCATGGAAGCGCCAGCGGCTCATCGACCTCGGATATGGTGTCCCCGAATGGCTCCGGTTCGTGCCGGTCGACTTCGAATCGGACACGTCCGCCGAAGGCTCCTTGCCGCAGGCGGGTGGATCGTGGTGGGAGAAGCTGGCATCCGCCGGTTTCGATGCGAACAAGTCGGCGGTCGTGACATCCATCGGAGTCAGTATGTATCTTACCAGGGAATCGATCGCAGCCACGCTGCGTCAGGCCGCGACCCTCGCCCCGCGATCCACCTTCGCCATGACGTTTCTGCTTCCTCTAGAGATCGCGGATACGGACGTTCGTCCAGGCCTTGAGGCCGCGGCGAAGGGGGCGCGAGCAAGCGGGACGCCATTCATCAGCTTTTTCACGCCGGCGGAGATGCTGAGCCTGGCACGTGAGTCGGGTTTCAAAGAGGTCCAGCATGTGTCGGCAGCTCAACTGACCCAACGCTATTTTGCGAACAGGACCGATGGCCTTCGACCGCCAAACAATGGGGAAGAACTTTTCGTCGCGACAACGTAGCGCCGGGAACATGGAGGAGCGTGCCGCGACTTTTTTCGGCCGGGCTTAGCTTTTATTTTCCCGTCGCGGTATATAATATTAAACGGATCATCCCTCTGCGGAATGGAGTGAACAGAGGGAAAATAACAATGGTGATATGGAGAAAGATGGGAAGTCATCGGTTTGTCGGCTGGTGCCAGGGAGATCAGAAAGCAATAAACATATTCTGGTGTGGCTTTACAGTAGTTATGCAAAATGGCGGGATCAGGCGAAATTGCAGACAAGCATATTTTTATCCTGATACAAAAGGGGGGAAAAGATGTGAGCACTTATAATGAAGAATTCAATTTCGAAAACGGTGTTCTTAACGTTCGCCTGACAGGGAAATTTCCTAATGAGAGGTTAAGAAAGGGTGAGAATGTATTTAAAACACTGATTGATGCATGCGAATCTAACAAATGCAGGAAGATTATGGTTGATGTCAGAGAATTGGCAATAAATTTTAGTGTAATGGACATGTTTCAGGCTTGCAGAGATTCAGCCCTCTTGACTAGAAGTGGTTTTGAGGTTGCATTCCTGGCAAGAAAGGATATGCTCAATCAATTTTTCGAGGATGTTTCTCATAACCGTGGTGGACAAATCGGGGTATTTACGGAATTGGATTTGGCTCTTGATTGGCTTCGAAAGTAGCGCAATTAGATCCAGGGAAATAGTCCGTAACGAGTCTGCTCGTATAATCCTCAGCCTGAGGCTGATGCGCCTTTGGTGCAGTGGCTTAATTGGTTTATGAAAAGAATGAACTTGGGGAAAACAGTTTTTATTTCTTCTCCGCTGAGCATAATTTAAGCTTTGCAGGAAAGAAACAAATGAACGCCATGGCGCCTTTAGCGCCACAAGTTATGTCGTATTACATGGAACTATTACAGGAAAAACGACATAATGTCGCGTTTGAAGCAGTTAGGCGCAATTTTGCCGCTCGGGATTTATCAAACAATTGAAAGAAAGTAAGATGGATACAACTTCGTCAGATAGACATGCAGGGCAACCTATATGGGCATTAGCAATAATCCTGGCTCTTCTTGCGACATCATTCTGTTTTGGTTTCGCATTTAATACCATAATTACAAATCAATCTAAGGAGCAAACAAAAATGAAAAGAGTAACTGGTATTGGTGGTATCTTTTTTAAGTGCAAAGACCCAAACAAAATGAAAGAGTGGTATAAAACACATTTAGGTTTACCCACTAACGATTACGGGGCAACCTTTGAATGGCGGCAAGATGCAGATTCTACAAAGAAAGGTTCTACAACGTGGAGTCCCTTTGCTGAGACAACAAAATATTTTGAACCTTCAACAAAGGACTTTATGATAAACTACCGAGTAGAGAATTTGGAAGTACTTGTTGAAGAACTGAAAAAAGAGGGAGTTACAATTACAGATACCATTGAAACATTTGATTACGGAAAGTTTGTCCACATTATGGATATTGAAGGAAACAAAGTTGAATTGTGGGAGCCGAATGATTGAATATGAAAAACTCGGTGTCCAGATGGGCAGCAAGACGACTAAGTGATTATACAATTATCGCTCCCTGACAGCGTGCGCGGACATGAAACAGTTGTGCCCGGTTGGAAGAGCAAACCAGATTTCCTGGTTTCATTTCGCTATTCATTGCAAGCTTCATTTTGCGGGAAGGTGGAGCGGCAAAACTGCACACGTTAGGCGCAAACTGCCGCCGAAATTGGACAAACAAATATCCAAGGATCAGTGTTATCTACATTTATAAAGAAAGGAGCGCTTCAAAATGTCAACAAGAGAAACCATTTTGAACTACTTCAAAGAGCTTGAGCATAAAGGAAAGTGGGAATCATTCCTTGCTGAAGACCTGATCTTCACCAGCCTTGTCACCCCCATCAAACGGGTGACAGGGAAAGCTGCATACCTTGAATCGACGAGACGTTTTTTCTCCATGATAAGTTCCGTAGAAGTGAGAGACATCATCGTTGAAGCAGATAAGGCTTGTGCCTTGACTCGCTATGAATTGCAACCGCCTAAAGGGAGTAACTTCACCAGCGATGTAGCCGAGATTTTCAAGGTGAGAGATGACAAGATTGATTCACTCAGTATTTACTTTGATAATTCACCTTTCCCGAAATAGAGAAGCATATGGCGTACAACGAGTTACTAGCTGACAGAGTGAGAGCGGCGCTTGGGCATGTTCAACGTGTCCAGGAAAAGAGAATGTTTGGCGGCATTGCATTTATGGTGAACGGGAAAATGTGCATCACGGTTGGAGATAATCGTCTAATGTGTCGGATTGACCCTGACCTGCATGAGGCCGCAATAAAGCGGAAGGCTGTTCGGCCGGTAAGGATGAGAGGGAAAGAGTACAAAGGATATGTTTATGTCCACGAGGATGGAATCAAGTCGGATAGAGATTTTAGCTGCTGGGTGGATCTCTGCCTTGGCTTCAACAGGAGAATAAAGGCACCGCAAAAGAGTAAGGGGAAGTGAAATATATGCTTCGGCAGTCTCCGTCCGCCCCCGGCGCAGCTTCATAGCTTGTTCCGGAGTCAGTCGCGGGAAAACAGTTTTTATTTCTCCTCCGCTAATCATAATTTGAGCATTGCAGTAAAGAAAGAAACAAATGCAATACGTCGTGTTTCATGCCGACATTGCTGACAAACATGACATATGTCAGTGCTCAGGTAGTTATGCGCCGGCGGATTCTCAACCGGGGCCATCATATCAAGTTTACTATGCCTGCTCCCGGGACTTTGCAGCTTATCGATTATGAAATCTGGTAGGGCTCGGTGTTAATATGAAAAACCAATATTTATTATGCAGCTCATTGACAATATTAATTGCGCTGTTCAGTTCCTGCAGCTCCGTTCCTAAGATACCGGAGAAGATTGAAAGCGTTTCGGAATTTGAGGACTATATGAACAAAGTAGTGACATCCGGTACTCCTCCCGGTATGTCTTTAGCGGTAGTAAAGAACGACAGTATTATATACAGTAAAGGTTTCGGCTGGGCTGACGAACCGCGGAAAATCCACGCGACACCAAATACAGCGTATCACTGGTGGTCATGTACGAAAATTGCCACTGCAATTGCCATCCTCCAACTTCAGGAAAAGGGAAAGCTCTCGATAAATGATCCGGTTGTCCGTTATCTTCCTTTCTTCGAAGTAAAGTACCCTTCCGACACCAGTAAGCAGGTGACTATTCTGAATCTCCTGAACCATACTTCAGGATTACCAGACCCATCCCTGTTTACTTTAATTCGCTGGATTCATCATGATGGGGATCCGCCTGTTGATCAAACTGATCTTGTTAAGAAAGTGCTTCCTGATTATTCCAAACTGAAGTTTGAGCCCGGAGATCATTCTGAATATTCAAACATCGGTTATATGGTGTTGGGTGCCATTATTGAAAAGATAACCGGCATGACGTACGAAGATTATATCCGTCAAAATATTCTTCAGCCGCTGGGAATGAATCACACCGATTTTCTCTACACGAAAGTAATGGAACTGGACGAGGCAGCGGGCGCTCATCCGACGTTTAATTGGATGACTCCTTTACTTCCAATCATGGCAGTATCATATGTTCGCGATCTTGATTGGGGCCATCTCTGGATGGAACGGGTTTATACAGACCAGACTCCGTCTACAGGTCTCATCGGTTCAGTATCAGATGCAGCGAGACTGGTTACTGCGTATTTGAACGGTGGAGTGTTAAATGGTCATCGAATACTCTCGCAGGAATCAATTTCAGCAATGACTTACGAGGGGCAAGTCAAAGCAAAGAATGAGGATTCTCTAAATTACCGCAGGCAGGGAATCGGTTGGCAAATATATGGCAAATCCGGACGATGGGTCCTCACGCATGATGGTGGTGGTCCAGGATTTAGTACGAAAATTCAATTGTATCCGGATGAACATCTTGGGTTCGTTCTGTTCACAAATGATGCTACATGCGAAACCTGGAAGATAATCAATTTGGCCGCCACCCTGAAATGGTGAAATGAATCGGGGCCGCTCATCATGGAGGAGTATTTTTCTTTTTCCCACCTTCCTCTGCTTGCCTTGTCGATTCTGTGTTTCTTTAAACGACTATTTGGTGTGAGCAATCATCATGAATCAATCATTATAAAAGGAGAGAATTATTATGAGAAAAATAATCGTTTTGTCATTTATTACATTAGATGGAGTAATGCAAGCACCTGGTGGACCTGAGGAAGATACATCGGGCGGTTTCAAATATGGCGGTTGGGTTGCACCTTATGGTGACGAAGTTGGTGGTAAGGTCATGGAAAAACAGATGAAACCTGCAGATCTTCTTTTGGGCAGAAAAACATTTGAGATTTTTGCCGATTACTGGCCGGAGCATGAAAATGGATGGCCAGGCATCAATGATGTCACAAAATACGTCATGTCGAAGACCATGAAAAAGTCAGATTGGAAAAACACAGTTTTCCTCAAAAGCCTGGCGGATATCAAAAAGCTCAAAAATTCAGAAGGTTCCGACATTAAAGTTTGGGGCAGTAGTAAGCTTATTCAGCTGCTGCTTAAGAATGATTTAGTAGACGAACTCTGGCTCAAAATTTACCCGTTGACTCTTGGTAAAGGGAAAAAGTTGTTTGACAAAGGCACGATCCCGTCAGCATTTACATTAACAGAGAGTTTGGTTACACCAACCGGAGTTATTATTGCCAATTACCAGCGAGCGGGAAAAGTCAGGACAGGTACTATTGGATCTTAAGGAGAAACAAAATGAGAAAAAATAATGTTTTACCAGGAGGGGTGGGAACTAAATATATTGGATGGAATGAAATAGATTCTAACAAAAGGAGGAGACCATGAAGTACATAAACCTATTCAGTTCTTTGCTGATCTTGTCTTTTTTCCTTATGCTGCCTTCGGCCGCTTCTGCTCAGGAAAACAAGGTTCGCCCAAGCCTGAAAGCCAGCGTCACGCAGAGACTGGGAGTGGACACAGATATTACCATTGTTTACAGCAGGCCCGGAGTAAAAGGTCGAAAGATATGGGGTGGACTCGTCCCCTATGGCATGGCACCGGGAAATAAGGAATCAAAGGGAAACCCTTTTCCCTGGCGCGCCGGCGCGAACGAAAATACGACTATACAATTCAACAAGGATGTCCTCATTGAAGGGAAAAGATTGCCGGCGGGCAAATATGGCCTCTTCATGATCCCTTCGGAAAAAGACTGGACCATCATCTTCAGCAAGAACGACTCAGCCTGGGGAAGCTTCTCCTATAACCAGGCGGAAGATGCCCTGCGGATAACTGTGACTCCGGTCGAAGCTCCGCACATGGAGTGGCTGATGTACGGATTTGATGATCTTGCAGGAACTTCAGCGACTGCCTACCTCTGGTGGGACAATCTGAAAGTGCCATTTAAGATCGCACTGGTGAACGAATAAGCTGTCGAGATATTCACGCTTGCCGGGATATCCGCAAGTATTCCAGTCGCGGCGGTCCTGGCGAGGGCATTTCCTATTGTTTAAATGACGGCCGCGCACGCCGCCGTACTCGGTAATTGGAAATTCGATCGAGCGATGCTTGAACTTTTCATTTGACTTCATGTAAGGATCTCTATGAGAAAGGTTGTTTTTGCGATCAATATGACCGCGGACGGCTACTGCGGCCACACGGACATGAATCCCGACGACGAGGTGCTCAAGTACTTCACCAACCTGCTCCGGAATGCAGGTATCCTCCTCTTCGGCCGGAACACTTATCAGCTGATGGTGCCTTACTGGCCCGATATTGCGAGGAACCCATCCGAGTCGGAAGCAGACAAGGAGTTCGCCCGCGTCTTCGACTCGCTCGACAAGGTGGTATTCTCCACGACATTGAAACAGGATGAAGGAAAGAATACGAGAATCGTGCGTGCCAACCTTGCGGAAGAAGTGCTCGCGCTGAAGCAGCAGCCTGGAAAAGACATTTGCATAGGCAGTTTGAGCATTGCGTCCCAGCTTTCGGAGCGCGGTTTGATCGACGAGTATCGTTTCGTGGTTCACCCGGTTGTTGCCGGAAAGGGACCGCGGTTATTCGAAACCGTGAAGCTGCAGGAAAAGCTTCATCTGGACCTCATTGGTTCGGAAACCTTTCGATCCGGCGTCGTTGCCCTTCACTACAGAAAGCATACGTGAGTTGAAACGCCAGCTCTCACTTAACAATTGTTTCGTGGGTGCCAACGGCGATCATTCAGTCCCCGATGCGGAACTCTTCGTCGGGGCAAAGCACTTCGGCGGCGGGGCACGAACGCATAACCCGCGCATCATGCCGCTCGGCTATCATATCCCTCCGCCCCTGACGCAGCTTCATGGTTTGTTCGGGCGTAACCGCTGGAAAACAGTTTTTATTTCTCCTCCGCTAATCATAATTTTAAACGTGCTTTGTGGACAGATGACAGAAAAACGAAATTCGTTTTTATGGTAGTTAGACGCGATATGCTGTTGCGATCGTGGAATCCGTCAAGGATGCAAAGAACTGAAGGGAACTTCGTGAAGATTTTGTTGGTGTCGATATTATTCGCAATGACATCTTGTTCAATATTTAGCCCAAAGGGACTGGCGAAGTTGCCGGTGACGAACAATCCCAATTCGCTTGATTCAACGCAGGCGCTGGCCGTCTACGATCGTGCGGAGTATTTTCCAAATGGGACTCAGCTTTCTATTTGTATTATCAAAGGAGACTCGGAAAAATATGTCGGAATTGAGCGGCGCAACGATTCACTGGTATATGTTGATAACAGTGACAGCGTCTTTGAAATAGGTTCCATCACGAAAACTTTTACAGGTACTATGCTTGCAAAACTCGTGTATGATGGGAAAGTCAACGAAGA
This sequence comes from Candidatus Acidiferrales bacterium, assembly GCA_035515795.1. Lineage (NCBI taxonomy): Bacteria > Pseudomonadati > Acidobacteriota > Terriglobia > Candidatus Acidiferrales > Candidatus Acidiferrales bacterium. The sequence continues at coordinate 136,255 of DATJAY010000023.1, forward strand.
TGATCCTGTAAAAAATTATCTCCCCATCACTCTGAATCAATCGTCGCTTAACGGAAAAGAAATGACCCTTGTTCAACTTGCAAATCATACGTCTGGCCTCCCTTTTGAACCGACCAACGTGAGG